>CALEZK010000642.1 GCA_937928585.1 uncultured bacterium
CAGTAATCCCACACCCACAAGGGTGACCTTGCCAAAACCACTGCTCATGGCGTCTCCTGCGCGACCGCGATTGCCTCCGGGAGAGTAAACGCGCCGAGGTATAGCGCGCGACCAATAATGACTTCATCAACGCCATCCGCTTCCGCCTGCCGGACGCACCGGACATCGTCGAGGGACGACATGCCGCCGGACACCGTGACAGGAATGGATACGGCGCGGGCGACGGCGCGGGTGGCCTCGATATTAGGGCCTTTCATCATGCCGTCGCTCAGAATATCAGTGTAAATGATGCGGGAGGCTCCAGCATCTTCGACGCGTTTGGCGAATTCAACAGCGTCCGTGCTGGTGTCTTCCAGCCATGCGTTGAGCGACACCTTGCCTGCTCGCGCGTCGATGCCCACGGCGATCTTGCCGGGGAACGCCGCGACAGCATCGCGCAGGAAGGCGGGATCCTTGTGCGCGGCTGTGCCCAGGATTGCGCGATCGACGCCCGCGGCGAAAACGACCTCCAGGTCGTCCATGGAGCGAATGCCGCCGCCTACTTCCGTTCGAATGCCGGCATTCGTCATGGCGCGAAGCGCGCCTGCTATGCAGACGTGCCCGACTTTTGCCCCATCGAGATCGACGATGTGGACGATCTCGGCGCCTTGATCACGCCAGAGTATCGCCTGCGCAGCCGGAGATTCCGCGAACACGGTCTCCTGCGCATAATCGCCCTGGACAAGGTTAACGCACAGCCCGCCCCGAATATCCACCGCGGGGACGATGCGCATCGTTATGCTGCTGCGAGTTTGGCTTTGACGAGATCGACGATCTTCTGGAAACTCGCCTCATCCGTCGCGGCGATCTCGGCGAGCATCTTGCGGTTGACGTCGATATTCGCGAGTTTGAGGCCCTGCATGAAGCGGCTATACGAAATGCCTGCTGCGCGGGCCGCGGCGTTGATACGCGCGATCCACAACTGCCGGAATTCGCGCTTGCGAACCTTGCGGTCGCGATACGCGTAGACGCCGGAGTGATCGACCTGCTGCTTAGCGGTCTTGAGCAGTTTGCTGTGTGCGCCGCGGTATCCTTTGGCGCGCTTCAGTATCTTTTTTCGGCGATCGCGTGACGCCGGTGAATTAGTAGCTCTTGGCATGACATGAGTTCCTTATCGCTATCCGCCTTGGCGGAAAAATCCCTGGTTTATCTACCCTTAGCCGTATGGCAGCAGAATCTTTAGCCGCTGCTTTTCGGCATCGCTCGTCAGGGTCGCCTTCCGCAGGGAACGCTTCCGCTTCTGGCTCTTGTGCGTCAGCTTGTGCCGCACGAATGCGCTGCCGCGCTTGAACTTGCCCGAAGCAGTTCGCTTCAACCGTTTCGAGGCCGCTTTATTTGTCTTCATCTTCGGCATTGTAATCTCCTGTAACTGACGGGCGATCCCGTCCTACTCGGCCGGCCCATTGGGCCGAACCGGCAAAAGGACACCGCTGTAATTCAACCGGCCTGCGCCGGTGTAGTGCTTCTCGTACGCAGTGAAGGCCTTACTTCGTCGGCGAAAGGACAATAACCATCTGACGGCCTTCGAGGCGCGTCCGGCTGGCGTCATGCTGTTCCTGGACGAGGTCTTTCGTTCCTTCGATAACCCGGGCAAGGATTTGCTGACCAAATTCCGGGTGCGCCATTTCGCGTCCTCGGAATGTAATCGTTACCTTGACCTTGTTACCCTCCTGCAAGAACTCGCGAACGTGGTTCGTCTTGTAATCGAAGTCATGATCGTCGATCTTCGGACGATACTTGACTTCTTTCACCTGGATAATCGTTTGGTGCTTGCGCGATTCCTTTACGCGCTTGCTCTGCTGGTACTTGTACTTTCCGTAGTCCATGATGCGGCACACGGTCGGCGACGCATTCGGCGCTACTTCCACCAAGTCCAACCCCCGGTCGAATGCGTCTCGCAACGCGTCCTGCGGGGACATGATTCCCAACTGATTTCCCTGTTCGTCAATAACGCGTACCTGTCGGGCAATAATCTGTTCGTTAACCCGTACGCGCTGTTCAACCGGCTTGGCGATAACCAGAACCTCCTGTAGTCCGTGAATACCTTCGTTGCTCGTCCGCGCCGGGCCACGGCACCCGCGCAGACACAAAAAATCGCGGCAGAGAACACACCTGCTCTCTGCCGCGAACACAGTTCTTCGGCGATTTTGACCCTGCACCCAGGCCCCAAGGGCCGCGGCAAGGTGAGAAGCAGGTGCTTCTACTTGCGTTACAACTTGCGAAAGCTTATCAAACGCCGAAACCGGAGTCAAACCCGCTCTGGGGTCAGAAACAGGCCGCTGGTGGGCAGTTCGGGCTCGGTGCAAGACGCGGGCAGGGATGGCTGGAACGCGTCTTTGCATTGATTGTGCACGAGGGGTCTTCAAAATACGCCCCGGTTATGGGCGAGGACCTGCGGTAATATGAGGGTTGCCAACTAAGGGTTCTTAGACCGGGGAGAGCCGAGTGATGAGAGACCGTTTCGTTACGATAGTGCTTTCTGTTGCGACAACGCTTGGTATCGTTGAAGTTGCGCCCTCACCGCAGAAGGAATTGACAGTTGATCGTGTCCGACACCGGCGAGCCATGGGAAAAGGGGTTCGAAGCGCATCAGATTCCGCGGGGGATCTATGCCCGTCCTGTGGGGGAGTCGGCGGGCGGGCTGTGGGTGCGCAGCCGCTTGATCAAGGGCGAGATCGATGATCCGTTTGACGACCGCTTTCACGCTATCGAGCGGAACGGGGCCTTTCGGCAGGCACCAGGGCATATTTCGTGGAATGTCTGGTTGGGCGATGCTTGGCGGCAGATGGCGATCATTCAGGGAGAGGGGCTCGAGCTTTCTGAAGTTCCCTTGGAACGGTGGGACGGCGGCACGCACCCTGGCCGCATTCGTTTTCAGACTTACCGGCCCGGTCACGGCGAACCGCTTACGGATGCAGTCATCGGTCAAGGAAAGATGTCCATCGGTGGCGGCGGATTTGGCGGCGGTGGTTTGCCGTATCCGCGTGAGACCCTTCACCTATGGGGCGGTGAACTACGCGCCGAACCAATCCAAACGCCATCCGCGCCACGAGTCATCCACGATGACGGCACTCGCGAGTATCTTTACGCTGTCCTCGCCGTATCTGCAAATGGGTCGCGTAGCGTCGCTTCGGAACCGATACGGGCAAATGGATTGGCGACGCTGAATTGGGACAGTGTTCCCGGTGCGGACGCGTATATTGTCGTGCGCGATGGCAAGGAAATTACAGAGCCAATTCGTCTGGAGGGATCGGTTAAGACGTGGACTGACACTTCAACTTCTTAACCCGGATTCTTCACACGCATCTACGATAGTGCAGTGAACTGAAGCCGTTATAGTGGTTTGTTAAATCTCTGAAAGTAGTTCTCGTTTACAAGGTGTTCGTGTGAAAATTCTCACGAGTGAGCCTATGGGCTTCCTCGTTAGTATTCCTCACCGCGCAAAAGCGTCATGTCCCAACGAGACAAGCTTCAACTGGAGAGAAATGCGAATTAACGAATGGCGACCCGCCGTGCGATTAGTTCTCGTTCGCTTGATTCCAAGGCATTCTGGCGAGCAGTAGCCCCATGCCACACGTGTCTGTGACGCCAGCAAAAGTCAATCCGGCCCCGACAAAGGCGGACAGCCCGAAAAAGATTTCGTGCACGAGGTACCCAAATACGATGCCTGTTGTGACCAAAACACCTGCGGCGATACGGACCTGGCGTTCCAGGGAAACGGTTTTGCGGCCACGAACCACCGGCAGGCAAGCCGCCTCCCAAGCCCTGACTCCGCCGTCCACTATTGCCGAATTACGTTGTGAAAGCGCAACGATTTTCTCGGCCGCCTTTTTTGCGCGCCAGCCCGTTTGGCAGAAGACATATATCGTCGATTCGCCGGCAGTCGCGGCGTCGGCGAGAAGCGCTTTTGCATCGAACGATTCCAAGGGCACTAGGCGCGCGAACGGCACATGAACCTCTCGATATTCAGGTGGTGTTCGCACGTCAATGACGGTGATATTGGGATTGGAGTCGTGCAGAGTTTTAAGGGCGGTGGGGGAGATTGTCTGAACGATTGCCATTGGTTCACTCCTTGGATCTGGTATGTATTTTCGGAAGACTCGGGCGCGTTATGTATCACCGTGGGTCGGTATGCCTATCACAATCAGTTGGAAGACCGGGGGACCATACTGGTCCCCCGGCTTCGTGGAAGATGCAGTTGACCTGAGGAGAGTCATACCGCTCTATTGGAACTTCGAAAACAATGATGCGAACACGGTCGTGACAGGAAACTCGCTGGGGTACCTGATGAACTGTACATGTCCATCAAGATAGAGCCAGTTGGCCCCTCCAGGCAGGTGGCTGAAGTTCCGAGCATCTGTCCCGAACAAGTCGCCGAAAACGGGAATTGTGGTTTGTGACTGGGTCGACCGAGTTGGGTCGTTTATATCTGTAATGAAGAAGCGCTCAATACCTTCCCGCAGGCGGTACACGGTCTTAGGGACGCCCGCATCGTTTGTGTAAACAAGGTCGGCGTCATAGTGGTTGACCCCGCTGGTTTCGGCCACTTGCTGGGTCACTGTCCCCACAAGAGCATTTATGAAGCCGAAATCGAGAAAGCCGCCTATGAAGAGATTGTTTGCGTTCGCCGGGCCATTTGGATGGGCGCTGGTCGCAAGAAAGCTTTCTCCCGGTTGTCCAGAAAGCGCCCAAGGGAAACAGACGTAGGACTCCGCGGTGAACGCATACGGATCAATTTGTTCCGGGGCATTTTGGTCGCTCCATCGGCGAGCGTTCTCGATTTCACCGGAACCCGAATCTGACGGGCACAACAAAACATTGATGTCCGATAAGTACTCGGGGTAGATGGATCGCCCATCGATTGTCCATTCGGTACCGCCTCCTGCGCCAAGCGGATTAACGTTTGTGCTTGGATTGTTGTGTCCGCCCTTCAGGTAGTTGGAATGAGTTCGAGTAGCGCCGTCCTTCGTTACTTCCCAAGATATTCTTCCAGGAGTTGAAGGCAGACGTTCCTTTTTTGACTCACTGCTGTACATTTTCAGCACGAGTCCAATCTGCTTTAGATTATTCTGGCAAGAAGCGCGCCTAGCGGCTTCGCGCGCTCGCGCAAGCGCGGGTAATAGAATTGCCGCCAGAATTCCAATAATCGCGATAACAACCAAAAGCTCTATAAGCGTAAATCCCTGCTTTTTCATAATTCGAAAATCTCCCTACGGCGAAATGCGCCTTTTCCGGACATTTTTTCCCAAGCTATACGATTCATCTGATGTGGAATCCCGAATCAAGGCCTCACTTTGTCGGGATGTAAGGAGGGCATTCGCTGGAGAGCGTTAGGATGTCCTCGCGGATAGACTAGGATTGCCTATTGCCCGCGCCGAGAAAGAAGTCGAAACGTAGGGCTATTTACTACATTAAATTACTGGACTTGATAATGATTGCATATTGACTCGTAGGCTGTCAAGCCCTAGGCAGCAATAACTGTTAAGTCGTTCAGCGGATGGGCTTTGAGAAGGAATCGGAAAGAGTCTTTAACTTCGGCAACCTGGAAACAGTGCGGAAAAAGGCCAAAAAGGGAAGGTGGTTATGCTTGTGGCGGATAAATAGAGTGCCTACGTTTTTACCACCTGGCCGTTCATATCATCCAAAACTACAGGTTCACTTGGAAAACGCGGAATACTGAAAGAATCCGGTCGTACATCGACTTTATTGGTGGGAGCGGCGAAAGCAGCTCGAGCTCTACGTCTGTAATATTGGTAACAAAGATTCCGTCGTAGTCGTGGTTGGCGTCGTCGGGGCCGGTGTCGTTTTCGTCGGCGTAGATTGAGTCGTGGCCAACCGTGCCTATCGCGCGCCAGTCCAGGTCGTCAGGATACACCAGTAAATCAGGCGGAATGCCATTTACTTGCCGATAGATGCTCTCGGGTTTTAATACCTTGTTCCGGAGAAGGACGCCATCGGGTCCGCATATTGCGGCAACTTTTTCAGCTATTTCATCGCGCAACGATTCGTAGGTTTTCGGCTGCACGCAGCCCTGTGGTTCTCTCCCCGCGACATTCAGGAACACGCGCGCGTAATAGCCGCCGGCGCTCCAAGCTTGGGTGTTTGACCAGTCGATTTCGCAATCCTCGAATCGCGTGCCCGGGGCGGCGGGTGCGGCAAGGCGCAAATACCCTTCATTGATAAGCCATTGGTTTAGTCGCAACCCTCCGCGCATGGCCTTCGCGCCATGGTCTGAAACGATGAAAACCGTGGTGCTGTTTCC
>CALEZK010000643.1 GCA_937928585.1 uncultured bacterium
TAGGTACTATTCGCAGAACGAAACGCAGGCCCGTTAGCGGCCAAAGAATCGTTTCATGAGGGATTGCGACATGCCGCCTTCCGCACCGGGTCGTTCAGGAAGGCCCTTGGGCACGTACCACGAAGCCGTCATTTTCTCGACCATCGCCATAACGCCCTGCGGATGCAGCCAGCCGTACCCGGCGCATCCGAGTGAAAAGAAAAGGCGATTGAGTTCGTTCTCGCCATACTTTGGCGAACCTTTGTGTGTAAGCGCCTGCATAATCTTTTTTTCGTTTGCGGACTTCTCTTCATCCAATTGCGCTGCATACGGCGTGCAGAGTGTGAGAAAGTTTCGCACTACCGGCTCCGCACCAGGGTCCCACGGGGCCGGCGCGTGGTCCTCGAGAGCCCAGTCCATCGCCCATACGCGGATCGATTCATCCTTGCTGCCGGTAACGACAAAGCGACCATCCATGCTGAATGCGCAGGTCTCTACGCTGTCGGTATGCCCTTCGAAGCTATGTACGTGCTTGCCGGTGATCGTGTCCCACATCTGGACGGTTTTGTCGCGACCCGCGGACAGTATGTAACGGCTGTCGGAACTGATTGCGACGGCCTGCACGGAATCGCTGTGTCCTTCAAATGAGTGAATGCAGTTTCCCGTCGTGATATCCCACACGCGTACCTCGCCAGGCCGCTGCCAAATCGAGCCACCGCCAGAGACCGCGAAGAGTCCGTCAAAACTGAAACACACCGAACGCACTGGCTGCGTATGACCATCGAGCGCGAGCAAACATTTCCCCGTGGCGACTTCCCAGACAAAGATGCGCTTATCTTCACCACCCGTGAGCGCGAGGCGCCCGTCGCTGCTCCAAGCCACCGCATTAACATCGCCCATGTGCCCTTGAAGCTCACCCATCGCGCGGCCCGTTGCGGTTTCCCACAGACGCACCGTGCGCGCTTGTGCAGAAAGCGCGAATCGACAATCAGGACCGATTGCGAGCGCATTCACGATGTCAGATTGCCGCTCGAATGCGCGGAGCACTATGCCTTTCGCCGCATCCCACAGTTTGATTTCCCATGCGCCGGTAAGCACATGCTTTCCATCGGCACTCAAGCTTGCGGATTCGATCGACCCGGTATCCTGCTCAAAATCCTGTACCTGGGCGACCCGCACAAGGTCCCAGGTTGACATGGTGTTCTTACCGGACACGACAAGCGCGATGCGCCCCCCTGAGGTGAGGCCGATTGTCTTGATCGGTTCTTGTATCTCGCCAATTGTTGCATGTTCCCATGCACCTTCCAGTGCGACACGAGGCAGGCGCGTATACAGTTCGCGCCAGATCGCCATCGCCTCAGGAGCACGGCGACGACCCGGCTGCGACCGCGCGCGGCGCGCATGATGCGCTGCGGCAAGCGCATCGCCCGCGGTCAACGCGGCGCGCGCGGCATTGAGCGCTTCCTCAAACGCGCGATCCATATTCTGCGCCGCTTCCGACGAAACGGCATGACACACCATGGTCGGCGCGACGTGTCCCTCATTTACGTTGCCGAGAATCCAGGAGAAAGCTTTCTTGTCGCGGCCAGACGAAAACAAGTGGCGCATGTCGCGTGCAAACGCGACGCCAGTGGTTTCCAGTTGATGGCCATAGAAAGTGTTTACGCAACGACCGGTCGCAAGGTCCCAAAAGCGAATCGTTTTATCGAGGCTTGCGGATGCGGCGAATCGGCCATCCGCGCTTACCGCAACTGCCTGCACGGGTGCCTGGTGGCCCTCAAGCGTGGCAATCAACTTGCCCGCGCCGGGATGCCACATCCGCAGGGTTTTATCTTCACCGCCGGAAACTGCGACCCGCGTGTCTTCGCTAAGGCTCACCGCGTTCACCGCGCCCACGTGACCTTGAAGCACATGTGTGCAACGACGGCCGCGCACATCCCACACGCGGACCGTTCCGTCCTGTCCGGCGGAAACCGCCGCAAGACCAGCCGGATCCATCGATACGCCAAGCACACCGCCGCGATGTCCGCTGAAGATATCCTCGCATCGCCGCTCGCGCACGTCCCAGAGTCGAAGCGTGGAATCCAGACCCGCAGACAATGCTTCGCGGCAATCTTCCGAGAACGCGACATCTTCGACCGAGTCGGTGTGTCCGTCCAACGTTCGAAGGCAGGTTCCGGATGCGGCGTTCCAAAGTTTGATGGTGCGGTCTTGCGAACTCGATATTACGATTTGTGCATCCGAAGTAAAGTGCACTGATGTAACGGAATTCTGATGCCCTTCAAACACGCGCACGCAAACCCCCGTGCTGCGGTCCCACATGCGAACGGTGTTGTCCTCGCTGCCCGTGAGCACGAACTTGCCATCACGGCTGCTTGCCACGGCGGTGACAGCGTCCTGATGCGCGTCGTAGGTCATGTCCTGTCGCCGCGACACGCCCAAATGCGCTTCCGAATACTTCAGCGCCGCATGCAGGTCGCGGCGCTCGGGCAGCGATTGCGTTAGTTCGCGCAGAATCTTCGTGGCGCGACGGTACTCGCCTTGTTCCATGTAAACTTCCGCGAGCAACCAGAACGGCAAGCGCTCGCGCGGATGAAACTTTGCAATTTCTTGCAGACGCAACAACAGCGCATCGTCGGTAAGCCTGCCGGTACGCCATCGGAGCAGACCGAGATTGTAGGTCGATTCCGGATGATGCGGATCGGCTTTCAACGCGGCAAGCCATGCCTGTTCTGCGTGCTGTGACCGCCCAAGGTCCAATAGCGATAACGCGCGGTTGTTCAAACCATTCGAGAGCGCGTCCGCTGCGCGCGGTTGGGTCCGCGGATACTTTTCGCCGCTAACAGTCTCGTACGCGAGAATCAGCGCATTTGCAATCTCATTCATGTCCGCTGGGCGCGCGTCTGGATCGGGATTCAGACAGCGCCGCATGATGTTCGCAAGCGGCTCCGGCATAGCCAGGAGGCGCGGATTCGTCGCGGACTGCTCCAGGAATTTTTCGAGCACCTGCGTGCCTTCGGTGCCGCGATACCATACGACCTTGACTGTAAATGCCTCGAGGATGGACATGGCCCAACTCCACATGTCCGTCTTCAGAGTCAGTTTTTCGCGATTTGCCTGCTCCGGCGAACAATAGAAGCGCGTCATTCCGACATTGGTGACGCCGCCGAGTACATCCGCGCTGTCGATAACTTCTTCCGCGATCGCTTTGGCGCGCGCAAGCCCAAAGTCGGTGACTTTGGCGACGTCGTTCGGGCCGATAAGCACGTTCGCACTTTTTACGTCCTGATGGACCAGTCCGCGCTCGTGTGCGTGCTGGAGGCCCCAGCACATCTGTATGCCGAAATCGCAAATGCGCGCAACGGCTTTTGCGGGTCCGCCCTTGTATAAACGCCCGTTCTGAATCCACTCCCAGAAGGAACCGCCTTCGACGTACTCCGCGAAAACTCTGGGGACTCCGCCAAGTCGGCGCACGTAGTAACAACTCACCACGTGCGGGTGGAGACCGAGATTCACCCAGGTTTCGCATTCGCGCTCGAAATTGCTCGCACCGTCGGCGCGCAACACGATTCGCGCTTTCGGGCTCTTCACCGCGAGCGACATCTTCCAGCCGCGGTGAAGCACCTTGTATACTTTGCCCATGCCACCTTCGCCAAGCAGACTCTGGACTTCGTACAAGTCGAGGATTACGTTGCCGGGTTCCCATTCAACAGGCACGCCATCGTCCGCGAGTTTAGCGAGCGCGCGGCGTTCCTCTTCGGTGGGTGCGTCTTCGACATATGGAAACGCGAGGGCTGGATCGACAAGTACATTGCTCGCGCAGTGCGCGCACTTGCCCGATTTGCCGAGCATGGCCTGATCCACGATGAGGCGTTTGCCACATGTACACGCGATGACGTACAAACGTGATGTCATTAACGTGCCCTGAGTTTACCCAATCCAACCATAATGGAGTATACCAAACCTAGCGATGTATGCTACAGCTTCCGAGAATGAGAATCTGCCGAGCCTTATCGCGATAGGAGGTCCGACATGCAGTGGCAAATCAACCCTTACCGCGGCGATTTCGGACGCGCTGCGCCCGGGCGTGTGCACAGTGATGCCAATGGATGCATATTATCGCGATCTCGCGCACTTGAGTTTTGACGAACGAGCTAGAACCAATTTCGATCATCCCGACGCGCTTGACTGGGAATTGCTTCTCACTCACGTTGATTCCCTGATGCACCGAAAAGCGATCTTGATACCCGTGTACGATTTTACGATGCACGCGCGCACCTCTGACGTGGTTGCCTCAGGACCGGGAGAGGTGATCATTGTGGAGGGATTGCATGCGCTGCACCACCCAGCTATCCGCGAGAACGCGGATCTGCGCATCTTCCTGAACGCGGACGAACCCACGGTGCGCGAGCGGCGCGTTGGCAGGGATGTCGCCCTGCGCGGACGAACCGAGGAATATGCGCTCCACCAGCTTGAATCGACGGTGGGACCCATGGCGCAGCAGTTCGTGATGCCGCATAAAGCCGGTGCCGATCTTCGACTCGACGGCACCGCTCCGCTTCCGGCGCTCGTCGAGTTTGTCCTGGAATGGCTACCGGATTCCGTGCGGCGCTAATTGACGAATCGCAACAGGTGATAGTTCTTCTTGCCGGTGCGCACAACCGCGATGGATGATCCTGCCAAACACGACTCCGTAAGCTTGGCATCTTCGGCCGTTACGCGTTCGTTGTTCAGGTAGAGTCCGCCGCTTTGGACCAATCGGCGCGCTTCGCCCTTGCTCTTGAATACGCCGCTCTCAACAAGAACATCGAGCAAAGCCCGCTCGCCTTTCAACGCGCTACGCGACAACTCAGAGGACGGCATCTCGCTGAAGATGTCTTCGAGCGTTGCATCATCGAGTCCTGTAAGCGAACCGCCAAACATGGCTTTCGAAGCCCGCACCGCGTTCTGTAATGCAGAGTCGCCATGGACCATCCGCGTGATTTCTTCGGCCAAGCGCTTCTGCGCGCTCCGCTGATCCGGTCGTTCCCGCAGCTCAACCTCCAAGGAGTCGATTTCGTCGCGCGAAAGAAACGTGAACGCGCGCAGCCAACGCGCAGTATCGGCGTCCGCCTGGTTAATCCAAAATTGGTAGAACTTGTACGGTGAAGTCCGTTTCTCGTCTAACCAAACGGTTCCCGATTCTGTCTTTCCAAACTTAGTGCCGTCCGACTTCTCGACAAGTGGAAACGTAAGACCAAACGTCTCGGCCTGTTCGAGCCTACGCGTAAGATCCATGCCCGCCGTAATATTGCCCCACTGATCGCTTCCGCCGATCTGCAAACGGCACCCATGCTTGCGGTACAGATGCAAGAAATCGTAGGCCTGCAACAAGACGTAGGAAAACTCGGTGTACGAGATACCGTGGTCGCGACTTTCCAGGCGCTGCTTCACGGCATCGCGCATGAGCATCTGGTTTACGGAGAAATGCTTGCCGATGTCCCGTAGAAATTCGATGTAACCAATGCCGCTGAACCAGTCTGCATTGTTGAAAAGTTGCGCGGCATTCTTGCCCGAAAAATCGAGGAACCGCTCCAACTGCGCGCGTATTCCTCGGACGTTCTGCTCGATTTGCTC
>CALEZK010000644.1 GCA_937928585.1 uncultured bacterium
GCGCTGAAGGCGGCGGTCCAGACCCGGCCGGTGTGACCCTGCAATTGCCGCAACAAGCGACCCTTGATGCTCCAGATGCGGGCGCTCTCATCATCCGAACACGTCACCAATTTGCGGCCATCAGGGCTGAAGACAGCGCTGACAACTGCTCCCGTGTGGCCCTTGAGACAGAAAAGCTCGCGCCCGGTGGCGACATCCCAGAGCCTGGCGGTGCGATCGGCTGACGCCGTAAGCAGCAGCGCGCCCGTTGGATCAAAGCAAACGCTTTTCACCATGTCGCTGTGGCCAGAGAGCGTAAACAGCAGCGCGCCATCGACGCTGTTCCAGATGCGCGCCGCCTTATCCATGCACGACGTCGCCACCAGCTTTGCGTCCGGGCTGAAGACAGCGTCCGTCACCCAATTGTCGTGCGCCAACAGATGGAGCTCGGCTCCAGTCTCGGCGTCCCAGATGCGGGCGCTATTGTCCTGTGACGCAGTGACGAGTCTGGCGCCGTCCGCACTGAAGGCGGCGCTGCTCAAGCTCTTGGCGTGCCCGGCCATGCGCGCGACGCAAGCGCTGGCGTGAGCGCTGGCCGCGATCTGAGCGCGGCGTGCGGGCTCAGCGATCTCCTGGCTTTCGCTGGCGAGCGCCAGCCGCAACGCCGAGTCGAAGCGTTTCGCCTCGCGCGCCTGTTGAGCCAGAGCGGCCACCGCAAGCTGGGTCTGTTGATCGATCTTCTGCTCGCGCGACGTCTTCTCGCGGCGATCGCGTTCTTCTTTGGCGACGCTGGCGGCGAGATAATCGGCCACCGCGTCTGGAACGTCGGGTACCTGTGCTGGCCGGGCGCTCATCCATGCTTGCATCGCTGCGATATCGGCGACCGGCGCCAGCATGCCATCGGGACGCCCGACATGATCCCACGCCATGGCGCGGCCCAGCCACAGCGATATCAACGGGGTGCGATATGGGAACGAGGGGTCGAGATATGCGCCTTGCCATGGGCCGAATGCCATGCCGTTGCCCATGGATACAACGAAGTAGATTGCAGCCACGGACGCGGCAATACCGCCTGCGAGGATTGCCGGCTTCACGCTCGGCAACGGCGTATCTTCCGGAATGACGATTTCGTGCAGACTGATGGGGCCGTCGCGCACTTCGTCATTCAGCGGATCAAGATAGGAATCATTCGACATCGCGGACGTGCTCCTGCGTCGCGGACGGTAATGTGTAAGTTTACCACAATGGCCCCCCGTCCTATCTTTCGTGGTCGTGGTGTTGGCGTCAGGCTTCGGAAACGGCCTATAGTACACCTTGCGAGCAATTCCCCAAGGTCGCGCAACCGCGAATAGCGAACTCCGGAGGCCTGAACCATGTTTCGTGCAATAGGTGTATTGTTGATTGGCTTTGCAGGCGTATCGGCCGGAGCGGGCGAACTGCACGTCGGCGCGGCGACCGCGAGTATTACGCCGGATATGCCTGTTGCACTGAATGGGCAAATGCACACCCGCATCGCGCGGGAAACCGCGAGCGAAGCTATCGCGGCGGCCCTGGCGATCGAGTCGCGCGACGCGACGGCGCCGGAACAGGCGATCATCGTAACCTGCGATCTCGCGATGATCAGCGAGGGCATCATCGAAAAAGTGCGCGGGCGCATCAAGGGGCGCATCGCGGATTTCGATGCGATGAAATTGGTCGTCAATGCCACGCATACGCACACGGCGCCCGTTACAGAAGAGGGCATCTACGAGATTCCGACAGAGGGCGTGATGCAGCCGGCCGCGTATATTGAGTTTCTTGCGGACCGCGTCGCGGATGCGGCGGTCAATGCCTGGCAATCGCGCAAGCCGGCCAGCGCGGGGTGGGGGCTTGGCCACGCAATCGTCGCGCAGAACCGAAGGTCGGTTTATGCCGATGGGCGCGCGGTGATGTACGGACCGACGGACGCGCCCGATTTCCGCGGAATAGAAGGGTATGAAGATCATGGGGTTGAGGTGCTTTTCTTTTGGGATGCGAACAACGAACTCCTCGCCACTGCGGTAAACGTTGCGTGTCCCGCGCAAGAGGTTGAAGGCGATTCACGGATTGACGCTGATTTCTGGCATACGGTCCGCGAGGCGTTGCGCGCGAAATACGGCAAGGATTTGGTCGTACTCGGGTGGATAGGCGCGGCGGGCGACCAGTCGCCGCACCTGATGTATAGCAAGCGCGCGGAAGAGCGGATGCGAGAACTACGCGGGCTGACGCGGCTGGAGGAGATTGCGCGCAGGCTGTTGCATGCTTGGGAGGAGGCACACGACGGTGCGAAAAAGGAACGACACGCCAATCTTCCGATGATGCACAAAGTCGAAACGATTGCGCTGCCTTTGCGCGTCATTACGGAAGCGGAATACGAATCCGCGAAGGCGAAAGTAACCGAACTTTCAAAAGACCCCAACAACAAGCGCGTGGTCATGTGGCATCAGGACGTGGTAACGCGATACGAGCGGCAAATCGCTGGCACGGCAAAGCCCTATCCGATGGAGTTACACGCGATCCGCCTCGGCGACATCGCGATTGCCACCAACGATTTTGAGTTGTACACCGAATTTGGCGTGCAAATGAAGGCGCGCAGTCGTGCATTGCAAACGTTCGTCATTCAACTGGCAGGACCCGGCACCTATGTCCCTACCGAGCGCGCCAGCAAGGGTGGCGGTTATAGCGCGATTGCGGAGAGCAACGTGGTGGGATTCGAAGGCGGTCAGGTTCTCACGGAGCAAACGGTGGCTTTGGTCAATTCCCTTTTTGGGGAGTAGATAGCGTTTTGCGAGGCAGTGATATGGCGGTCGAGGACGACCGCCCTCCCGTTGGGACTTCGATGCGTCAGATTCGGCGGTTGCCGCCTTCTTCGTCGAAGGGTTGGAGATCGTCGAGTGGACGGAGGACGCTGACGCCGCCGGGGCCCCAGGATTCGCCTTCGGCGTCTTTGAAGGGCGTGGGTTTTGGGAACTGTGATGGGGTTGATTGGGCGGGCTGGACGTCATCGTTTCCGTTTGGTCCTGCCGCAGCTCCCCCGCCGCCCAACGCGGCGAAAAACGCCTGACCGCTTTGCATGAGGTTATTCGCAACGTTCTCCATTTGCGACTGGAGGTTGCGGGCGGTTTGCTTGAGGGATTCGCGCTCGGTTTCCAGCCGTGCGATTCGGCCTTCGAGTTCGGCAACGAGCGATTGCGCGGTTGCAGCGCTTCGTTTGGCGTTGTCGAGCTCGCTGTCACGCTCGGCGATTGCCTGTTCGAGTTGTTCTAGTTTGGCTCGGGCAGCATCGCGTTCCGCGCGCAACTTCGCGGCGTCGGTTTGGAATTTCATGCGTTGTTCGCGCTCTTGCGACGAGGTTGCGCGCAACTGTTCGCGATCCCGTTCCGCTTCCAGATAGGACGCCGCCGCCGATTCCCGCGCCTGGTTCAATTCCGCCAGTTCGTTGCGCGTTGCGTCGAGTTCCCGCTTGATACGTTCAAGTTCAACGTGCAGGGTCTCGCGTTCCGCGTCCACCTGCTCGGCTTCCGCGCGCGTCGCCGCCAATTCCTGTCGCAATGACAGCGCCTGTGCTTCATAGTCCGCGCGGGCGGCCTCATGCGCGGACGCGAGTTGGCCGCGTTCGCGATCGAAGTCTGCGCGCAGGGCGTCGATTTGCGCGACGGCCTCGTCGGCCTGCGCCTTTACGGTTGCCAGCACGTCGGGCGGCACCGCGGCACGCGCCTGTGATTCGAGCAGTGTTTCCAATTCGGCGATTTGGGCGCGATGGGCTTCGTTTTGTTCGGTGGCGCGTGCGCGCAACGATTCAACCTGCGCGAAAACAGTCTCAAGGCGCGCCACCAGACCGTCGGAGCCGGCTCGGGCTTCCTCCAATTGCGCAGTCAGGGTATTTGCCTGTGCCTGGAAGTCATCGCGCTCACGTTGAGAGCGCTGGGCATCGTCGCGGGCGTCGTCGAGCGCGACTTTCACGTCGGTCAGTTCCTGCTGCAATCGGTCTGCATCCGTCATTACCGCGCGAAGGCTTTCGCATTCAGCGGCAAGGCGGCCAATTTCTTCCTGGGCAGATGCAAGCTGCGCGCGCAACTCCTCCGTCTCAGTCCGCAACGCATTTGCCTGGGAGCGCCACGCTTCCGTTTCGCTCTGCAACTGTCGCATCTGGTCGCGCAGCCCTTGCGCGGCGTCTTCGGCCTGGGCCAGTTGCGCGGACGTGGCGTGCAACTCCTGTTGCACGGCGGCGAACTGTTCGCGGGCGATAGTTGCTTCGTTGCGCGTCTGATCGAGCAATCCCTGAATTTCGGAGAACTCCGAGCCGCGCTGTTCGGTCAGCGAATACGCTTTTTCCAATTCCTCGCGAAGAGACGCAAATTGTGATCGTTCTGCGTCGGCTTCGCCCCGAACCTGATCAAGGTCGGCGCGGACACGCTCCAATTCGCCGAGGACTTTTTCCAATTCCGCGCGCACGGCGGCAGCGTTCTGTTCCTCGTGTGCGATGGCCGCGCGTGCCGCTTCGAGGTCACTCCGCATGCTGCTGGCGGTCTCACGCTCGCTGGCTATGGCGGTGCGCAGTGATTCGAGTTCCATCGCGGCCTGATCCGCCCGGGCCTGCGCCGCAGCAACCTCCGCTTTGGCGGCTTCATGTTTTTCGTTGGATTCGCCGGCAGCGATGACGTGTTTTGCGGCGTCCGCCCTCAGCTGTTCCAACTGCTCGTGCAACTCGCGCGCGGTGTCAAGGTTTTCCGAAGCTTCCATCCGGGCCTGGTTGGCCTCTTCGCGGAGGGCGTCTGCCAGTCGCTCCAGTTCGGCCACGCGCGCGGCCTCGGCGCGAAGCCGTTCGGTTTCCTCGTGTTGGGAGCGTTGCGACAATCCGCGCGCCTGCGCCAATTCTTCCAGCGCGGTTTCCGCCGCTTCACGTGCCTCGGCGAATTTTCGGCCCAGGTCGGCTTTTGCAATGCGCTCGGCCTCGAGTTCGGCGCGCAGCGCTGCGACGTTTGCGGGCGCGTCGGGATTCGTTTCCTTGCCCACGCGGTTCAGGAGCGAACGGAGCTGTTCGATTTCCTGCTGTTTCTTGGCGAGCTGCGCATCGGATTCCTCGCGCAGTTGACGCTTGATGGTTTCGATCTGCGATTCCGCGCCCTTGGGAACGATTTGGATGATTTGCCCGGAGTCGATGATTTGATGGAAGCCTTGCGACAAATGCTGCATGCGGCCGGGATGCACCTTCGATGCGAGCACGACGTAATGTTTATGGTCGAGGAAAATGCGGACGACGGCTTCCAGCTCATCGATAAGGTCTTTGAAGCGATCCAACTGATCGACCAGCAGGACGGCGCTTTGCGCCCGCTCGACAGGAGAGGGATCATCGATAAGCTGCCGCACTTGGTCCGGGAAGTCGAGCGCGGTGACGTAGGCGAGGCCTGTTTTGGTGGTGCCGGCGCGGATTCGATTCACTATCGAGTAGAGCAGATGGGTCTTGCCGCACCCTTCATCGCCCAGCAAGATGACAGGCATGGGCGAAACGGGCTTCAATTCCGATATGTCTTGACAGACTTGAAACGCGCGACGATTGGAGTCGTCGACGAGAAAGGTTCCGAAGTTGAAGCGTTTCATGCCCTTATCAATCCCCGCAGTGCGCCAACAAGGGTAACTGCGATTCTAGCCGTGAATGGACTGTTAGTCAATCTTTTACGCAACGCATCTTCTAGACCGCGTTTCTCACCGCTTCAACGTTCCATGTTTCAATGCGAAGGGCATCACGCGGTGACAAATGCTCACGAGAAAACCCAGAGGCCCACTGGAGAGGATTCTTCACAGGCACACCATGTAATCAGAAGTTATTTCCGGGGACTTCATAAAACGCTGAGTTTCCTTCGGTTAAAGGCTTTATTGCATGTGCTTGCTAAGCATCGGGGCACGGGGCGCCGGAAATAGCGTTTGCCCGTTGGTCTGTTGCTTTGCTATCGTTCCCATACCGAGTCCCTGGCACTTACGGATTGCAATCCATTGCCGGGGCGACCCAGCCGGCAGGCATCGCCATCGCCGGCACTCTGACTGACGATGTGGGAGAGTTCATGCGCATCGAAGTGGCCGCGCAAACCGATATCGGGCGCCGCAAGCGGAAAAATGAGGACTATTACGGGGTGTTTCGTGAAGACACCCCAGGGTTGGCCCTATTTCCCGAAGGCGCGCTGCTGGTGGTTGCCGATGGGCTGGGCGGGCATCTTGGCGGTGAAATTGCGAGCAAGCTTGCCGTTTCCATCGCGAAGGACATGCTCAAACTTCCGCCACCGCCGCCGCCCGTGGATCCGGGAGACGACGAAGGGTTCATTCCGTATATCAAGGACGCGATTACCCGCGCGAACGAGAATATTTTCAAGACCAACCAAGATCTTATCAAGAGCGACCGGCCCATGGGCACAACATTGTTGGTCGCGCTGGTCACGCCGAAGAAGGTCTACATCGGCAACGTGGGCGATACGCGCTGTTACCATTTGCGCGACGGCGAGATACTTACGAAGACGCAAGACCATTCGTGGGTGGACGAGCAGGTGCAGCTTGGTTTGATGTCGAAATCGGAGGCTGAATCCGATTCGCGCAGGAACATCGTGACGCGAAGCGTTGGTACTCACCCCATCGTCGACATTGACACCTACACCTGGCACATCGTTCCCGGCGACATGTTGCTGTTGTGCACGGACGGCCTGGTGAACATGTGCAAGGACGCGGAGATCATTCCGGAGTTTCGGAAGAACGATTCGCCGGCGGAGATCGTGCCGCGGCTTGTGGCGATGGCGAACGACAACGGCGGTCGCGACAATATCACCGTAATTGTTGCGGACATCAGCCCGAGCGCATCGACTGTGTTTCGCCGTCGCCTGAAGTCGTTTTCGCGCAAGCGCGGCGCGGGCATCCTGTGGTTTCTGTTGTGGGTGATTTGGAGCGGACTATGTATTTCGTTCGGCTACTTCCTGGCGGCCGGATTCGGCGACATATAGCCGCTGGTGAAAGTTCGCGCCGTCCCATTCCACATAGCTTTGGTGAAAGAGCCAGTCGCCCGTATTGATATAGATGCCGGTACCCGTCGGCGTCGGGTGCTCTTCCATGACGGGATAGTGCGAGTGGCCGCACATGACAATATCTGCGCGGCCCTCGGCCAATGCGCGGACCGCGAAAGACTGTAGCGGCTTCACTTCACTTCCCTGGCTGAGGTCATCCACCTTTTTGATGTGCCTGCTTCCGCGGGCGACGCCTTGCGCGATGCCCATTGCCCAATCAGGGTGAATCAGGCTGAACAACTTCACGACGATCGGGGCACGCGCGATTCGTTTGTAGATGCGGTAGCTGGCGTCATTCGGATTGATGCCATCTCCGTGAACGAACAGCGCCCGCTTGCCGCCAAAGTCCAATTCCAGCGACTCGTGGATTTGAAAGCGGAGATGTTGCTTCAGAAAGCGGCCGGCCCAGAAGTCGTGGTTGCCGATGACGAAATGAATGTCGACATTTGCGTCGCTGAGATCGGCGAAGGCGCGCAGCACATCGAAGTACCCGGAAAAGATGATGTGCTTGTATTCAAACCAGAAGTCGAACAGATCGCCGAGAATGACGATGCGATTGGTTGTGGTTGGATCGATGCCGCGCAGAAAAGAGGTAAAAGTCTGCATCAGCGCCCGGCCGTCCTCCGCCACGTTGAGGTGGACGTCCGAGAAAATGACGGTTTTCATTTTAATAGGCCGAAGCGGCTCAGCGGCCAAAACCGGAAGACGGCTTTGCCAATGATCTTGGGGTCCTCGATGGGGCCGAAGGCGCGGCTGTCCTTGCTGACGCCGCGGTTATCGCCCATCACGTAGTACTGGCCCTGTTTGAGCTCCGCGCGATCCGAGTCATTGAACCCGTCGCGTTTTTCATCCGGCAGGTAGGATTCCTCGATGAACTGATTGTTCACGAAGAGCCGGCCATCTTCGATGCGCAGCGAGACCGATGGCGGGCCGCTTTCGTCCTGGCCGTGAGCGTCCACCGTGTTTCCGCTTTGGCGGGGAAGGCCCTCGGCGATTACACGCTTTACATATCGCTTGCCGGCGTCTTCCGTTCGTTCAAACACGACGATGTCGCCGGGCTGGATCGGTTGGTAGCCGGATACCCATTTGCTGATCTTGTGGGAAAGTTTGAAAACGAGGATACGCTCATCGTTCTGCAGCGTGGGTTCCATGGAAGGCCCCTGCACCTCGTAGCCCTCGATGACGAAAGCTTTGAGGACAAAAAACAGCGCCAGGAACCAGACGACGAGCTTTACGACTTCGCCCACTTCACCCTTTATATTTGCGGGCTTTGCCGCCGCGCCTTCGAGGGCAATATCGGGTGTGGGTTCGCTCACTCGGTTGTAATCCTCACTTTTACGGGGGCGGGAATTCTGCGTTTCTGCCGCGCGGTGCCGCAGGCCAGCCTGAATTGGGTGGCTACGTCAAAGTCTCGCCGCGTGAAATCTACCATTCGCCAGCGCTGCCTGCAAATCCCGAATCCCCATGATGAGATCGGAGAATTCCGTGGCATAGGTACCCACTGCGGCGAGATCATGGGCATCGCTGCACGCTACCATTGGGCGTTTGATGTTTTCGGCGAGGCGTTTTGCGAGGCGCTGTTCGTGGGGTTTCAGGTTGACGCTGGCGACTTCCAGCGCGGCAAGTTGCAGGCGCGCTATGCGGTCGTCAAACGACATGCCTTCGCGGGTCGGATGGGCGGCAACACAAGTGCCCCCATACCTTTGTGCGAGTGCCACGGCCTTTTCCGGCGGCCAGGCGGGGGTGAATTCCTTCACGTGCTGGTCGGGTACGCCGTACATCAAGATGTCGCCTTTGTTTGAGGTGTACTCGAAACCGGCCATGACGAGGAATCCCGGGTGGCCGGATTCCGCTACGAGCTGGTCAATTTCCTGCTGGCTCCACTGATGATGATGCTCGGTAATCACGATTCCGTCGAGCCCGGCGCGGACGGCCTGACCTATCAGTTTGGACGCGTCGATCCGGCTGCATCGTGAGTAGCGGGTCGTGTGCATGTGCATATCGATTAAGAACGGCATGAAGAGGTCTCTGATGAAACGGCAGATCATAGTATAACCCAACTGGACCTTTTCCGACTTTGGGGGCAGGCGGCGCGGGACATCGGAAAGAAAAGTGATCGGGGAACACGGCTTTGAATACGCGGCGATCCGTGTGATAGAACCACCGGCTACGTCGGACAACGAGGACCTTTACAAATGCGCGTCACGCTGGGTATCAACACAGGTTTTGCGATTAACCGATTTCCGGAACATGACGACTGGATTGGCATTGTCGCGGATGAATTGGGATTGGACACGGTCCAGTTCACGGCGGACCTGTTGAATCCCTTCTTGCCGGAAGACCTTGTTGCGCGGGAGGCCGACACCATTCGCGAACTGTGCGCCAAGAAGGGCGTGCGCGTGGAGACAACCTTTACGTCGCAGTTCACGCGTGTCAACCATTTGATGCACCCGACGCCGGAGATACAAAGGGTGTGGGTGGATTGGTTCAAGCGCTTTATTCGCCTTTCGCGGTCGCTGGGGGCGGAGGGCGCGGGCAGTCACTTTGGAATCATGAGTGTGCGCGACAACGCGGACGCGACTGTTCGTGAACGTCGGATCAATCAGGCTGTTGAGGCATGGCGCGAACTGTCCGAGTTCGGGCGCGACGAAGGACTCAGCTATCTGCTATTCGAGCCGATGTCCATTCCGCGCGAACTGGCAGAAACCATTCCGGCAACGGAGGACCTTTTGGCCCGGTGTGAAGACGGCTTTGCGATACCGATGCGCGTTGTGCTGGACGTGGATCACGGGGATCTTCAGTCCCCCGATCCGCGAGACACTGATCCGCATGCCTGGATTCAGGCGTTTGGAAAAGTTTCTCCGTGCATACATATCAAGCAAAGTCTTCGGGACAAGGGTGGTCACTATCCGTTTACGGCGAAGTACAACGAACAAGGCAAGATTGTGCCAGAGGAAATCCTCGCGACGATGCGCGATGCGGGGATTGAAGAATGCACGCTGCTGCTTGAGATCAGCCATCGCGAGCGCTGGCCCGCGGATTACACGGTTGTGGCGGACTTGAAGGAATCGGTCGCGTATTGGCGTCCAGCAATCGCGGCGTTGGGAAATTGAAGGGGGCGCGGCGCCTATTCCGGCTCAGGTTGTGCGCGACGGCCCGAGAAGCCGAAGTACCACGCGAGGAACGCGAGTTCGATAACGCCAAACGTAATCTTGACCCAATACGGCATGACGGGTTCGTGATACTGCGAAAACCATGCCTCGATAACGGCGGCCCATACCAGCATGATTGCCACGCCGAATATCAGCGTAACGATGTCGGGCGTAATTTCACGGAGGCGGCCCTTCAGGGAAATTCGCGAGCCCCAGCCAATGATTGCGCGCCCGAGCATGATGCCGCCTTGTCCCGCGATGAGTATTGCGGGAATTTCGAATGCGCCATGTGGCAATAGCCACGCGGTGAGAAACGTTCCTTCGCCGGCAAGGATGTAATCGATACTGACGGCACCCAGAAGCGCGCCGTTCATGAAGAGAACGATGATCGTGCCTATCCCCCAGAAGACGCCCAGGGCCATCGCGCGGATGGATACGCTCACGTTGTTGTAGATGTAGAAACTCGTGCCCATTGCTTTCTGATTTGCGCGTTCATCGAATTCGGACACCTTTTCTTCCAAAGCCACGCGCTCTTTGGGATCGATGCTGAGGTGGGCATAGGGCAGCAGGGTTGCTTTCGATTGTGGATCGAAAGCAATCGCGCCGCCGCCGACAGCGGCTCCCGCGAACATTACGAGCGTAGAGAATAGAAACGTGCCGAAATGGTTGCGGAAGGTCACCGGCAATGTTACGAGAAGCCAGCGCATTGGGCTGAATCGGTGCGGCCTGCCGCGGACCTCGTGGATGTGTCCGTACGATCTGCTTACGAGGCTTTCCAGAAACTGGGTCAGTTCGGGCTCCGATGCGAAGGTTTTCAGCTTGGCAAGATCGGCCGTTGCGCGTTCGTAGAGGTAGTGCAGGCGCCGCGCAGTTGGCAGGTCGGGCGCGTATGCACCGTCGTTCTCCATCGCGGCGACCTGTTTCTCCAGCTCTGCCCAATAAGGCCGCTCTTCCTGCATGAACCTATTCAGATCGATGATCATGATGTTCTAAATTAATTGCCGCTGTTTGACGTTTGTATATTGCGACACGATTTCGGTGCACATGCCTTCGTTTTCCATCAGGAAGAAACCGACGCCCATGCGCTGCAGCACGCGATCGACTTCGCGAAGGTCGTGCCACATCAGATGACCGGCCAGACTTCTGTAGACATCGTCTGCGCTTTCCGCGGCCGGATTCGAGAACAAGGGGCGCACGCCCGGTGGCGTCATCATGCCCACGAGACAGACGTGTTGGCGGCGCACTTTTTCGATGTTGCGAACAAAACTTTCTTTCAGGACGGCGTCGTCGAGATTTGTGAGAAATAACAACAGGGCGCGACGGCGCAGGCGCATGCGCAGAAAGGTGAACAATTCGTCGAAGTCTGGGTTAACGATCTGCGGTTCGAGCGTGTAGAGTGTGTCGCGGCAGGCGTTGAAGTGGGATTGGCCGGTTTTCGCGCGCACGAACCCTTGCACGCGATCGTTGAAGGTCACGAGACCGAACAGGTCGCTTTGCCGTTCGGCGACCATGCCGAGAATTAGTGACGCGGTAATGAAACGTTCGAGATAAGAGACTTCGCCTTCGACGCCGTTGGTGTTCATGCGGACCGTGCGCGCGCTCAAGCGCGATGCGTCGATGATGACATAGACTTCCTGCGTGCGTTCGAGTTGGTACATTTTTGTGATCGGGCGACCACGTTTCGCGGTGCCCTTCCAATGCACATCCTCATAGCTGTCGCCGGGGATATACTCGCGCAGTTTTTCGAACTCGCGACCCTGCCCGACTTGTCGCTGCGCATGCACGCCCAAGGTACCGCGATTCAAGAAGATCGCCGCCAGGCGCCGCCGTTCTCCGAGGAGATTTGGATAGACGCGCAGTTCAGAGTTCACGGGGCGCATCCCTCGGATGCCCCACAAGCCGAGCGGCGAAGCACCTTCAACGTAGATGCGTTCGATGGGATAGTTGCCGCGCTTTAGGGGTGTAATGGGCCATTCCACCTGCGTTGCGGGCATAGAGCCGGGCGCAAGCGTGAGTAGGTCGGGGCGTTCGCTCAGGATTTCGCGCGGGAATGCTACGCCGACACGCAGGTCATGCGTGCGACCGGATTCGTTCAGGATTGTAATCGGCACGAGGCCTTCCCGGTCTTTGGTAAGGCGGACCGTTTCGGGCAAGGCAAATGCGAGGCCGTTCAGACGCCCGTAGCACATTGCGGCGTCGATGACCGCGAGCACGAACAGCAGCGAGATGCCAGCGAATGCGATGAGACTTGCAGACGGCTCGAATACCGATACCACCGCAAAGGGCAGTACGATGAGAGCGGTCAGCAGGAGCAGACGCGTTCGCGGCACTATCATCGCGGTACCGCGACTTCTTCGAGGATGCGCTGAATAACTTCGGCGATCGTGAGGCCTTCAATTTCAAACTCGGGACGCAGCAGCACGCGGTGATCGAGTACGGGTCGGGCCAAATCCTTGATGTCGTCGGGGGTTACGAAATCGCGACCATTCATCGCCGCCTGAACGCGCGCGCCGAGCAAGATTGCCTGCGTAGCGCGGGGGCCCGCACCGACAAGGATGCTGCTGTGGGCGCGGGTCTTGCGAACGATATCGACGACGTAACCGATCAGTTCTTCCCGCAGGGTTACCGCGCCCAGCATGCCGCGCACGCGGGTCAGTTCATCGCCGGTTAATACGGGTTTCACGGCGCCGCTGTTCAATGTCGCCTCGGGGGATTCCTGACTCAGGGTGCGGGAGGCGAGCTGCAATTCTTCTTCGCGCTGTGGCGTCTCCATGCTGATTTTTATCATGAAGCGATCTTTTTGCGCTTCGGGCAGCGGATAGGTGCCTTCATACTCGATGGGGTTCTGGGTCGCGAATACGGTGAAATTTGGAGAGAGGATGTGCGTGTCGCGGTCGATTGTCACGCGACGTTCCTGCATGGCCTGCAACAGCGCCGACTGGGTTTTTGCGGGGGCGCGGTTCACTTCGTCGGCGAGAAGGAACGTCGTAAACACGGGTCCCTTTACCAGCGTGAACTGGTTTTGCTGGAGATTAAACACGTTGGTGCCGGTGATATCGGTGGGCATCAGATCCGGTGTGAACTGGATCCGCGAGAACTCGCACCCCAGCACGTGCGCCAGCGTGCGGACGAGGAGCGTTTTCGCTACGCCCGGGACACCTTCAATCAACGCGTGCTGATTCGTGAAAATTGCGATCAGCGATTTTTCGACCACGTTGTTCTGGCCGATGATCACTTTCGCAATTTCCTGACGCGCGCGCGTCAGTACGTCCTTCAGATGGTCGAGTTCCGGTTGCACATCAATCTCCCTCGGTTCGCGCCCTACTGGCGCTGGGGTTCTTCACCACGCGCTACCGCAGGCGGTGTTTGGAAAACAATTCGCAAATCTCGCGGTACGACTTCACCAAGTCCCGATTCCGGGCGTCGGTGTTGTCTTCGCGGAATAGTATCGCTTTCGCGTCTCGCAGCGAGGATGCAAAATCGGCCTGTCGATGCAAATACGACTTCTCGAACTCGGCCATGCAGGTGCGCAACACATCCTTGCGCGGGACGCTGCGCCGCAACAAATTCACAAAGCCCGAGGCGCTGTCCTTGCCGACGTACGCGTATGCGTCGGTAGGCAGCGCGTCTTCGTAGGGCGGAACGAGTGGCTGGCCGTTTTTCCAAATGTACAGGAGCGCGAGCACGATTAGCGCAATGAAAATACCTTGCATGCGATACTTCCACATCAGCGTGACCAGCCCGCCCTGACGCATTACGCCGAGCGCGACTTCGTCGAACACGATTTCGCGATTTGTTCCCGCAAGCCACGCGAGAAGTTCGGGGTTTCTTTCCTTGCGCAGGGCTTCATTGCTGAATATATAGGCGTCCGCCACGAGGACCAACGAGCCCTCGTCGAATGCACGTTCGAGCACCACGGCTTTTCCGTCATGCGCGTAAAGGACTTTCCATTCATCCGATTTTGGGGCGAAGTACAGCGAAGAATGAACGAGCAGTTCCTCCGGCAGCGGAAGGCCGTCGATCGTTCGCTTTGCGAGCACCGGTTCGTATGTGCCTTGCGGAAGTCGGTCCAGCGGTCCAAATTCGAGCGATACTTTCCAGTGCTCACGCCAATCTTCCACGGGTGATTCCAGGTCGGCGTATCGCGAGCGTTTATCCGATCTGCTTTTGTCTGATTTCTCTTCATCCTCAGACTTTTCGCTCTCCGGTTTGTCGGCTGGGGGAAGTGAAATCACCTCTTCTTCGCGAGTCTTGGGAGGGAACGGAATATCTTCGGACTCCGGTTTGGTTTCCGCTTTCTTTTTTGCGTTCTCTTTATCTTCCGGCTCTCTTGCTTTGCGATCTTCGCGCTCGGAGCGCAGTCGCGAACGTTCGAGGCGTTCATCCATGCGCCGCTCGAAATCCTCGTCAATCTGCTGGCGGAGCGCCTCGTCGTGCGCGATAGGCGCAAAGGCAAGTACCGCACGGCCACCACGATTGATGATGGCATCGACTCCGCGCGCGAAATCGGCGTCCAATGATTCGGGTGTGATGAGATATGCGCCGGACTGGGGAAAGGTCAGGCCATTCAGAAACAAGGTAAACGCGTGGTTTCCTCTGATGCTTCCCAGCGGCTCGACATTGCGGCGGACGACGCGATCAGGCACCGATGCCAGCGCCTCGTAGTATGCCTTTGCGCCCAGCGGGTCGGCCCTGTACGTCGAATACGGTGGATACACATCGCCGGCGGCATAGCGCAGCATCAGCAACTGGATCGCGCCGAAGATGAACCCCGCGGTCACAATTACCAGGAGTGCCGCATAGAGCTTAGTGCTGCTTCGCAAGCGCGCGGATCCTTTCCTGGTTTGCGGTGTATACATCAAAATGGGCGCGGTCTACGCTGTGGTTGCCGTACCACACGCGCTCGAAGGAGCCAACGGACTGCGCGAACACCGGCGGGATCTCGGGGACCGCGTGTCCGTGGCGTTCAACTTCGCGCAGGTACTCTCTGTTTGATTTGTATTTTGCAATCCGGATCATGTCGCGGTGCGCAAGGACCGAAAGCGTCGCGAGAAAGAGCGCCCGCATGGCGAGTCGCAATTCACCCTGATCGATTAGGTCACGGGCAAGGTTCAACCAGCCGTCTTCTGGGAGCGCGTCGGCGGTGACGTCGTCCTCCTCCAAATTCGGTGTTGCCTCGACCGGTGAGGCTATCGCGTGAACTTCCGCCGTGCGCCGCTGACGAAGAATGCGAATCACAATTATCGTCAATGCAACCAATACACTGACCAGCATCAGTGTCAAAAGAATGCGGGTGGTGGCTATCCAACTGATGCCGCCAACACTCGTCGAACTGCCGCCATCAGTTTCGAACAAGCTGACAAGCCATCGCATGAAGCGAGCGACAGCGCGAAAGGCGTCTCCCACGGATTCCGCGACAGATTTCATGAAGAGGGTAAAGAAACTGTCTTTATCGGAATCTTCGGGAATCTCGCGGGGACTGCGCCAGGTGTACTCGCTTTGTTGCAAGGTTCGGGCGATGGCGTCGTCGAGTTCCTCCGGCGAGACACCCGGTTGTGCGGGTGGGATTTCCGGTGTTTGCGCGTGACTTACTGATGCGCAGCACAGCGCACCGATCGCGAACAGAACGACGCCCACGCGCGCGCCCCGTTTCAGTTTGGCCTTGTCCAGGGCGACACGCAGGTCCTGGCCGGAACTCAGCGATTCTCCATAGAAACAGCGCAGGGTATATGCCGCCTTCATTACGGGATCCATACACAGGAACGCCGCGCCGACACAAATCGCGTAGTAGGTTGCGCCGCCGCCATCGCCGCCGAGGGTGAATGGCGTCTCGATTCCCAGGAGTGATTTCAACATCTGCGGCACGAATGTGATCAATATGCCGATGTTGAAGGCAAGCAAGGTGCCAATAGGACTAAGCGGGAGCACGAGAACGGTAATCATTCCCATGTATACGGCTGTGAACGCGGCCTGCCAATCCGGCGTAGTCGCGATAGCGATCGGCATGAGGAAGAGTTGAATGCCCGCGGCGATGATGAGCGGCAGGGGGCTTAGCAACCAGAGGACGCGCAGATTCTGGATGGGCCACCGCTTGGCCTCTTCCCAGGAGCGCTTGACGATGACCGAGACCCGATTGTCTTCATCGGCCGCGAAAACGGACGCGTTTTGAAAGAAGGCATATACGTGGCCGAATGGAAGCACCATCAGCATTGACAGCGGCAACACAATGCAGCCGCACGCATGAATAAAGGTTTGCGCGGCGATCATTCGCGCAACGCGTTCACTATTCCATTCGGTGGTATCGCCACCGATTAGTTGCATGCGCATGCGATGGCAATAGACCGCGTGCCAGCACTTCATCCAGACAAACGCGAGCGTGACAAGCAAAGCGCCGACCTCGACATGGCGCCAGGCGTTTGCGCCCTGCAGCATGTCCGCCCAGTAATAAAGGAAAGCGAGGACGAATGGCGCGGTGCCGATGTAGTAAGGCGTGAGCACGGGGAGCGGAGACATGCGCACCTGGTGCAAGGCGGCTTCGGCGAGTTCCATCATACCCATGCCGTCTTTCACGCGGAGTTTCTTCATTCATCGTCCAGGCCGCTCAAGCCTGCGCTCCAGAGAGATTGTTCGTGGAATTCCGATGGCACAAAAAGAAGCCCGCGGCCCATCATGTAGAAGCAGGACCATACAATAGCGAGGCCGACTGCGATTTGAATCAACTGGACGAAGGCACCCATGCGCGAGGCGTGTTTTTCGCTGCCACCAGTCAACTGCGCAAGGCACGACGAGCAAATTACGCGGTCGTCATGTTCCGTGATGCACTCGCGGCAGAAAAAGCGTTGACACTCGGGGCAGCGCGCGGCCGCTTCGCGATGGATATGGTTGCGGCAACGCTGTTGAACCAGGGTGCTCATTCAGCGATTTCCGGCTGCGCGGAATCCCGCGGCGCGTCCGACGGAACGTCGTTGCGAACCTGTGCCTGGAAGCCTTGGGCGCTTTCGATTGCGGCGCGAAGTTCTTCTACAACGCGACGTGCCGTGTTCAGTCGTCCCAGGCAATACAGCGGCTCTTCGTGGATTGCGGTAAGGATGTGGCAGTCGCAGGTGGGACCAAACAGACTATGAATGAGCGCAATCAGGAGCATGATGCCGGCCACAATGCCGAAAAACCCCTGCAGGCCAATACTCCAGCCATTGCTGTACGCGGCGAGCAAAAGCGCGAGCATAATTCCGGCCAGCACGAGAAGAATTACATTGATAATTGCGCCGTTGGTTGAATGTTGGATAGAGATCGCCTGAATATCGTTGAGGTAGAAGCGTTTGTAGCGTTCGGTCAGATAACTTTGCGTCACCAGAAGGATATGGTCGTCCGCCAGCCACAGGCGCTGCTTGTCGCTTACAAACAATCCAAACATGCGCTTGGCCCGGCCCGGCAGGGCCCGGTACTGTTCGCGCACTGGCACGTCGTTGTTGTTCTTGGATTCGCTCATATTGAAAAGATTGCCCATATGAAGAATGACAGGTAGATCGATGAGACGACCAATAGAATAAGGCCCAAGGCCGCCGAAGCGATGAGATATGCCCTGCTGTTGGAAAGGAGAGAGAGCGGCGCATTCCAATAACGGAAGCAAATATAGATTGAAGCAATCGCCATGAACGGCACGAAATAGGGCATGCACGCGAGCATAATGAAGCCCACAACGGACAGGTTGAAGCCGAGAAGGTCGTAGCGATAGCGCTCGACTTCCAGTTTCTCGTTTGTGCCTTTGGCCTTGGCGGATTCCAGGCACTTGGGGCACAAGTGCTTCTGATCGAACTCGATATCACAGAGCGCGCACAGGAAACGGCCGCATCCTTCGCATGCAACGGCCGCGCGCTTCCCGGCATGATAGAAACAACTGCTTTCCCCGTCCACAACGATGCGCTCGCCTGATTGCGCGGGCGTGAGCGCGCGCGAAAAGGCGGGAAACACGAGGAAGCGAATCTTACCGGCACAACTCGGGCACGCGACAAGATCCGGCGTGTTCAGCGCCACGTCCGGCAGCCGTGCATGACAACTGTCGCATGTCAGGGTAGCCGCGCCCACTACGTTACGCCCTCATTACTTTCGAATGACGCGTGTGCTGCAGATATGATCGTGTAGCGCACGCTTCTCGGAATCGAACGCTGCTATGATGTACCCAAGCATCAGGATAAGGGCGCTCAATTGCGTGGCCCAATAGCGCGCGAATGCGCGCAGATAGCTCACTTGTCCTCCATCCGCCGTGATCACGCGCAGTCCGCAAGCCATTTTGCCCAGCGTCGCGCCATACTTTCCAATAAAGAAGGTCTCGTAGGCGACACCGACGAAAACGCTGGCGAGGTTCAGCAGAATACCGAGCGCGCCAGGAACTTCACCGTTTGCTCCGCCCGTCGCCGCCGTGATGCCACCCAAGACAAGTGCGAGTATAAAGAACGTTCCGCCGATGAGTATGCCGTCGATAATACGCGCGCCCAGGCGAATCCAGAAGCCGCCATAGACGCGGTTAGTTCCGATTACGGCGCCTTCGCGCAATTGCTGTTGGAAGATTGGTTTGCACGCGGCGCAGATGTATGCGCCCTGATACTGAATCACTTCGTCTTCAGGGAAGGTCCTGCTGCATGAACTGCAGACGACCATGGCTGTTCCGCCTGTCGCAAGGCCCGGGTTAAAGGTCGGCGAGGCAGGAGGAGTAACAGGGACCGAGCCCTGCACCAGTCGATAGGGCTGCCAATCCTGCATGCCGTCTTTCCAAACCAGCGTGTCAGGGGCGATGGTGCCTTGCGCGACGATGCCAGAGAATTCCTGATCGCTGTATGGACCGAAGCGTTGATTATTGATTGCGTAGTACCATGGCATGTTGAAAAAAGTCCTTTCCCCAATTTAAACGCGCCCCGGCACCGCGCGTCCCAAGAGCATAGCGAAGCGGCACAGGATGCTCAAGCAGCATGACGCCGCGGATTAAGGGGTTCTCGCTAACCCCAGGGTGTCAGGCCCTTGGATGAAAGGCGCGATGGGCCTTGCTTAAGCGCTCCGTACTGACGTGCGTATAGATCTGCGTCGTGGCGATGTCGCTGTGCCCGAGCATTTCTTGTACCGCGCGCAGGTCCGCGCCGTTATCGAGCAGGTGGGTCGCGAATGAGTGGCGCAGCATGTGTGGCGTGACATTCTGTTGCACGTTGGCGGACCGCGCATAGTGTTTCACCGTCTGCCAGACGCGGGTGCGCGAGAGGCGACGGCCGCGCTCGCCAATGAACAGCGTGTCATGTTGCGCGGCAATGTCCGCGCGCACGGCGAGCCATGCCCGGATACGATCCATGGCGCGGCGGCCCAGCGGCACCATCCGGACTTTCGACCCCTTGCCGCGCACCCGAATGCTGCCTTCTTCGAGAGAAGTATCTCGCAGCGGCAGCGACGCCAGTTCTGAGATGCGCAATCCGCAGGAGTAGAACAGCTCAAGGATCGCCGCATCGCGCACACCTTCGGGAGTCGTGGTATCCGGCGCGGTCAGCATGCGTTCGATATCTACGCTGGACAGCACCTTGGGAAGCCCACGCCGAAGCCGGGGCGAATCAAATCCGTCCGTTGGGTCGTTTGTAAGTATGCGTTCGTCGCGCAGGAACGCGTGGAATCGCCGTATCGCGCTTAAATGGCGCGCGGACGAACGCGCGGAAAGCGACGCCTTTCGCAGCGCGATCAAATGATCCAGGACAAGCTCTCGGGTGATATTCTCCGGATTCGCGATGCCGGCGCTCTCGAGAAACGCGATATAGGCGCGCAAGTCGGCCGCGTACGCCGAAACGGAAGCTTCGGCAAGCCCGGCTTCAAAGACCGTGGCTTGAAGGAACTGGTCCAGGAGCGACCACAAGGGACCTTGTTCTTTGTTCGGCTTGTCGCTCATATACAAATAATACTAGTGATGTAATTTATATACAAGATATTTCCTTGGCCGAAAAAACTACACGGTTCTATCGGGGCTAGATCGAGTCTTTCTCAATACGCAGCAACGAGGGTTCGGCTGGTTCTATGAAGATGTTTATGTGTCGCCATTTCTGGCTGTAGAAGCGGTAGAAGAACACGCCGCTCAGACCGATGATGTAAATCGTTGCCCCAAGCCAGGCACCCAAGGCGCCACCTTCGAGCAATACGGCGAGCGAGAAGGCCAGCGGCAGAAAGACGAGATAGGCTGCGAAGCCCATGACAATGGCCTGCCATTTTGTGTCGCCTGCGCCTCGCAGCGCGCCAGACATCACGATTGTAATCGCGTCGAAACCCTGAAAGACCGCGGCAAAAAGTAGCAGCTTGTGTCCGAGCGCAGCGACGTCATCGTCGACTTCAAACGCCCAGTCCAGAAGGTCGCGTCCGAAAACGGCGAAGATGATTCCCATGATCAACATATAAATCGAGGCGAGACGCGTCGCGGTATAGGAGCGGGCAATCGCGCGATCGATTCGGCCGCGTCCGATCCATTGGCCGACGATAGGGGCAATGGCGTGGTTCAGCCCCAATGCGGGCATGAAGGATATATGCATTACCTGAATGGCGACGTTGTGCGCCGCCAGCGATACTGCACCGAACTTTCCAACGACGAAACTGGTGAAAACGCCCCAGGTGACGACATCCAGCATCCACGTGAAGCCGGAGCCCCAGCCGATGCGAAGGAGTTCCTTCGTTTTGAACCAGTCCAAACGCATGGCGCGGATGGAACCGTACTCTGTGCGGCAGGTCCCGGACATGAAGATGAGCTGCAGGACGATGCACTGTACACCAAGCGCGGCCATAGTGGCCCATGCCGCGCCCGCAACCTCCATTCGCGGAAAGCCCCATTTGCCGAAAATCAGCGCGTAATCCAACGCGATGTTTGTGACATTTGAGATGGCGGTTACGAGCATCGGCACCATGGGGCGATTGATACCCATGAAAAACGCACTCAAGGCCGCTTGCCACGGGATCAGGAAGTACAGGAGGACGCGAATCTCGAAATACTGCACCTCATATGCCGTCACGTCGGCTTCGTGGCCCATCGATCCGAAGAGGGCACTGGAAAGCGGGAAGAGGGCGAAACCGATCAGGCACGTCGCAATGGACAGGTAGATGCTTTGCCAGGCATAGCGGGCGCAGTTCTCCTT
>CALEZK010000645.1 GCA_937928585.1 uncultured bacterium
ATGAGATACAGGTGCTCGACAGTTTCGGCGTCACCCCGCAGAACAATCTCTGCGGCGGCATCTATAAGATTGCCGTGCCGCTTGCAGAAGCGGCGCTTCCTCCGCTCACCTGGCAAACCTACGATATAGAATTTCACGCGCCCAAATTCGACGCATCCGGCAAAAAAACGCAGGACGCCGAACTCACCGTGTTGCACAACGGCATCGTCATCCATGACAAGTTGAAACTGCCCGCCGCGACGCCTGGCGGCATTACCGATGTCGAAGGACCGACCGGCCCGATCCTCCTGCAGCACCACGGCGATCGCGTGCAGTACGCGAACATCTGGGTCCAACCGATAAACGATTAGGCATGCACGAGGATTTCACTCTTACAGTCGCGTCTTTTGCGTCGCGTGAATGCTAGTCGGCGCATGAAGCTGTCGCTTGTCATTCCCGCATATAACGAAGCCGCGCGCATCGGCGCCACGCTGACGCGACTGGCCGAGTATTTCGCCGCGCAGCCCTACGAGGCCGAGATTGTTGTTGTGGACGATGGCAGCAGCGATGGCACCTCCGACGTTGTGCGCTCGCAGTTTCCAACGGTTCGCTTGATCGCATACGCACCGAATCGCGGCAAGGGCAACGCCGTCCGCACGGGCATGCTCGAAGCGCAAGGCAATGTCCGCGTATTTTACGACGCCGACGGCTCAACGCCTATTTCTGAATTGGAGCGTCTGCTTCCGCACTTCGATACCGGCGCGGATGTCGTGATTGGCTCACGCCTGATGCCTGCGTCGATGGTGGAAGTGCCGCAGGGGACCGTGCGCGAAGTCATGGGGCGCCTGTTCAACCGCATGTTGCGCGCGTTCGGGCTTACAGACCTTAGCGACACGCAGTGCGGCTTCAAAGCGTTTACGGCCAGAGCATCGGAAATCTGCTTCACCCGTCAAACATTGGAAAGGTTCAGCTTCGATGTTGAAGTGCTCGTGATCGCGAAGACACAGGGACTCCGCATCGTCGAAGTTCCCATCCGCTGGATCAACAATCCCGACAGCCGCGTGAACATGGTCCGCGACGCCGTCCCCACCATGCGCGACATCCTCACCATCCGCAACAACAAAAAGTCCGGGAAGTACGACTGAGCCGCTTTGGACTGCAGGAGCAGCGCTACCGCTATGGCTTACGAAGATCTCACGCTACGCCAGGGCCGCTTTCGCCGCCGACACCGCCACACCGGATTGAATCGGCGCTTTCAGTGCGCTCAGCACGGCGTCCATTGCGCCCAAACAGGTGAACACATTCTTCGGGTTCGACGCATGCCCCATTAATCCGACGCGCCAAATCTTCCCCGCCATCGCGCCGAGACCTGCGCCAATCTCGAGGCTGTAGTCGTTCAACAGCGCCATGCGCACCGCAGCCTCATCCACGCCAGCCGGCACACTCACCGCGTTGAGCTGCGGCAGGCGAAACTGCTCGCGCACGACGAACGACAACCCCATCGCCTCGAAGCCCGCGCGCAATGCCTGATGATTCCGCGCATGCCGCGCCCACGCGTTCTCGATTCCTTCTTCCTGCAATATCACCAGCGCTTCATGCAGCCCGTACAACAGATTGATCGGCGCGGTGTGGTGATACGCGCGCTTCCCCTCTCCGCCCCAATACGACATCACCAACTGTAAATCGAGAAACCAACTTTGCACCTTCGACTTCCGCGCGGTTATCTTTTCAATCGCGCGCGCGCCAAAACTAACCGGCGACAACCCGGGCGAACACGACAAACACTTCTGCGATCCCGAATACACCGCGTCGATATCCCATGCATCCACCTTAAGCGGAATTCCGCCCAAAGAAGTCACCGCATCGAGAATCGTCAGACATCCATGTGATCTCGCCAACGCGGACAATGCCGGCACGTCGGACTGTGCGCCCGTCGATGTTTCCGCATGCACAAAGGCCACAACTTTTGCTTCCGGATGCGCCTTCAGCGCCGCTTCAACTTTGTTGGGATCGACGGGCTCACCCCACGTGTCCTGCACCATCACCGCGGTGCCGCCACACCGCTCCACATTTTCCTTCATTCGCCCGCCGAAGACACCGTTCTGGCAAACAATCACCGTGTCGCCCGGCTCCACCAGATTCACAAAACAGCACTCCATCCCCGCCGACCCCGGCGCGGACACTGCAAAGGTCATGTCGTTTTGCGTCTGAAAGGCATACCGCAGCATTGACTTCACTTCGTCCATCATCCGAATAAACTCCGGATCGAGATGCCCCAAAGTCGGCCGCCCCATCGCGGCCAAGACTCGCGGATTAATGTCCGAAGGCCCCGGCCCCATAAGCGTGCGCTGCGGCGGATAGAATGACTGCGTCATAACGTCGTGTTCCCCTCAATGGATGAAAATTCCCTTGCCAGCCCCCGCGATTCTATAGACAGAGCCCCACAACCGCAAAACGCACCCAGCACAATGAAGCGAACTCACATCGGGACCCGCGCGCATAAAAAACGCAAACGCCCGGCCAATTGGCCGGGCGTTGCTTCCCCTCGGACTGCAAGACCAGGTTAATGGTCTGTCTGAGACTTTTTCGAAAGGCTCTGTTCTGCGTGTCAGCCTTGGAGCGCCTTAGTGCTTCCCTTTTCCGCCTTTTTCAAATTGCTCTTCTTCGGTGGAGCCCGTCAGCGCTGTGACTGACGATGCGCCGCCGGAGATGGCTTCCATAATCCGGTCGAAGTATCCCGTGCCGACGAACTTCTGGTGCGTCGTCGCCATGTACCCGCTGCCCTTTTCGTACTTGAATTCCTTTTCCTGGAACCGCGAGTACGCGCCCATGCCTTCGGTCTTGTAGCTGCGCGCAAGGTTGAACATGCCCAGGTTGAGCGAGTGGAAACCGGCCAGCGTGACGAACTGGAACTTATAGCCCATTGCGCCGAGTTCGCGCTGGAACTTCGCAATGGTCGGTTCGTCCAGATTGCGTTTCCAGTTAAACGACGGCGAGCAATTGTAGCTCAACAGTTTGCCCGGGAATTTCGCGTGAATGCCCTCCGCGAACTTCTTCGCGTCTTTCAGGCACGGCGTGGACGTTTCGCACCAGATCATGTCGGAATACGGCGCGTAGGCCAGCCCGCGCGCGATTGCCATATCGACGCCGCCCTTGATGCCATAGAATCCTTCCGAAGTGCGATCGCCATTCAGGAACGGCTGATCGCGCGGGTCGATGTCGGAAGTGAGCAGCTTCGCGCTGTCTGCGTCCGTGCGCGCGACGAGTAACGTCGGCACGCCGCAGATGTCCGCAGCCAATCGCGCGGCGATCAGCTTCACCACAAATTCCTGCGTTGGCACGAGCACTTTGCCGCCCATGTGTCCGCATTTCTTGGCGGACGCCAACTGGTCTTCAAAATGAACGCCTGCGGCGCCCGCTTCGATCATCGATTTCATTAATTCGTGCGCGTTGAGCGGACCACCAAAGCCGGCCTCCGCATCCGCCACGATCGGCGCGAACCAATATGGTCCGTTCTTGCGCCCATCGAGCACCTGGATCTGGTCTGCGCGGCGCAGCGCATTGTTGATCTTGCGCACGACGGTTGGAACGCTGTTGCAAGGATACAAACTTTGATCCGGATACATCTGGTCGGCGAGGTTCGCGTCCGCCGCGACTTGCCAGCCGCTGAGGTAGATCGCCTTCAAGC
>CALEZK010000646.1 GCA_937928585.1 uncultured bacterium
ACGTAAAAGGGCTTGACGGCGCCCCATGGACTTTCAGGAAGGAATCGCGCGGGCGCGCGTTTGTCTGGAGACTTTACGTTGGCGATTCGTTTCCCGGCACGCATCTCGCCCCGCCAGAGCTGCGAAAGCAGTTTGAATCGGAGTTGGAGTACATCACCGTCCAGACCATTCTTCCGCTGGCAGGGTCTGGAAAGGCAATATCATTCATGATCCGTGATGATGGCAGTGTGGAGGATTTTGCAAAGGTCTCGCAGGCGGAAGTCGAGGACGACTAAACTCCGACCTATCGCCGGGACAGCAAGGCAATTTCCTCTTCTGACAGCGCGCGCGGCCATAGGGCAACATCTTGGATCTCGCCGTGAAAATGGCGTACTACAGCATCCTCATTTGTCTCCGCGCCGATTAATAGCGGTTCGTCATTCGTAATCAAATCACCTGAAAGTGGCGCGCCCGCCATTTTCTTTCCGTTGCAGTAGATTTCGATTTGTTCTCCGTCGTACCTTCCGACCAGATCGTGCCAGGCCGTCGCGTCAATCGACTTGGATGAGAACGAAACAGACTTGAACCCGTCTTTCGTTCGCAATTCGAATCCAATTTCACCGCTGCCATCGCCATCGAGATCCGCGCTGAAGAGGTTGAAGTGAACACGATCATGGCCGCCTCGCTTGGCGAACAAGGCGCTATTCCAGTCGCCTGAAGGATCGCGTGCGCGCATGTAGGCGGTGATTGCCTCACCCGTCGCATGAACGGTTTTGCCTGCGTCAAAGTACGCGCCTTCCAGCGTCACACAGCGTTCCCCTCGGTTGGCCCCCGGACCAGTCGCCGCGACATTCAATTGAAGTTGATAAAACTGAGGCACTCCTAAAAGGGGAAGTTTTGCCCCGCGACCCGCAGTGTCCATTTCCCACCAGGATGTGGCGGTTTCGAGTAAGGCGACGCGACGGCTCTCCGTGTCAGAGAGTTTCTGCTTGGCAATAACGGCGGGCGTTAGTACCTTGATTCGAACATTGCGGAACTGAACCTCTGTTGGCGGCCCGCTATGAAGTTGCAGCGCCAGGATGCCTTGCGGTTCCGCCCGACGCGGATCGTTATCTTCGATCTCCGCGGCGACACGACCGTTAACGCGCAGCGTAATTTTGCCGCCGATACAAACGAGATGATACTCGTGCCAATCTTCAAGCTTAAACCACGGCTCGCCTGCTGCATCAGGTAGTGGGGTGGGGGTTCGAACGCCATTTGCATCGAACACGGCGCGTTCACCGCGCAGCGCAAGGTCGTGACGGCCGTACTCATCATAAAGGCGCACCAACCACGGCGTTTGCAGATTGTTGTCCATCTGATAGCCACACACATCGTGGTCCGGCAACTCCCGGCTGCGAAATTGGAATCCGTTGTTGATAGCCCCGTCACCGTTCAATCGGGACTCAAGCTTCAACTCGAAGTCGGCAAGCTCTCCGCCTTCCCATATGAGGTATTGGTTAATTGTGCACGGGTGTTCCTGCGTAATTCGCCCCGTTATCGCACCGTCCTCGACAGACCAATAAGCGGGATCGCCCGCGCGCCAACCCGTTAGTGTGGTCCCGTCAAAAATCGGTTCAAAACCGTCGTCGCTTCCCGTTGCAGTATGAACGAGTACAAGAAACAGCAGCGAAAGCATTAATCGCATGATCGGCTCCGTTTATTACAACCAAGTCTTACTTGATGAAGAAATCAGCAATGGCTCAATTCAGGGGAAGTGTTCTAGAATCGATTCTCCCAGAGGCATGAAGGGCCGGCGCTATTTCGTTGCGCCTGCGGCGCCTTCGCAATCGGCCTGCAATCTTCGCATAAACGCGAAGCAACATCACCAGGACCAGAGCAGCGGCAAGGGGTATATACCCGGGATCGTTCCAAGCGCGTGGGATATAGGCTTGAGTAAACAAGACCCAGATGTAAAAACCACCGACCTGATGCAGGATGCTCCAAGCGCGAGCTCCTATCAATG
>CALEZK010000647.1 GCA_937928585.1 uncultured bacterium
ATGCCCTTCTTCCCGTTACGCTGATGCTCCTCGAACGAATAACGCGCAGTCTCCAGAGAACGCGACGCCTTCTCCTTCGCTACCGCGTCATCGCCCGCCGACGCCACAGCTTTCTCCGCCTCGGCGATCGCGGACTTCGCAACTTCCGAACCCTTCCGCGCATCAATAATCTTCTTCTGCGCGTTCGCCTTCGCCGCGACCTGGTCCTTCACCACAACCTGCAACCGCGCCACCTCCGGGTAGCTCGACATATACGGTTTCGGCGGACGCTGCCGCATGTTCTGCGGTTCCATCCCATCCGGGAAAAAGTTCGCCTTCGGATGAATCTTCACCGGCTTCGGTGCCATCTCCGGGTCCGGCTGAAACTCGTCCGCGAGATCAACCCCGTCAGAAGCAATCTCCCGCATCGCCGACGCCAGCAACTCCTGCCGAAGCGAACCTTCCATATCCAACCCGCCACCAGAAGGCAACACGCCCTGGTCCGGGTCTTGCTTAGCCTCCGCCCCAGCCGGCGGCGCAATTGTCTTTGCCATACCAAAATCCTTTCCAACTCCGGGACTGTCACCGCTACTGCGGTGGCTGTCCCGTTAATCTCTTCTCTTTTCCCTCGTTTTTCCCTCGTTCCCAAGCTCCAGCTTGGGAACGCACTCTTGCCCACGGCCCCATCCTCTACGCGACCCGCACGTAGCAGCTCTTCAGCGCTGCCGACGTGGTCACATACGTCACCAGAATCGTGCACCACGGCAGATACGAATTGATCGCCGGTGCCGCCACCGAATGCGTTGCGTACGCCTGGCCGGCCACTGCCTTCAGCTCGCCGCCAGCCAACGAATCCGCATGACCCAACACAAGCACGTTCGTTACCCCGCGCTTCACGATCTTCGACGTGTACGCGCCCGCGGCAACCGCTTCAGCCAAAACGCCAAGCACCATGCCCGCGTTCGTTGCCGACGGCAGCTTGAACGTGATTCCGTCCGCCGCCGTCAAGTCCAGGCAGACCACCGTGCCAATCGCCAACGCAGACGATTCGCCGTTCTTTCCGCCGGTATATTCGATGTCCTGCGCGTCCACCACATCCGTGTCCGCAAAGGCCATTGCATCACTACCCATGTAAACCTCCAAGGCGCGTCAGCGCCGGTTCATCCTCCAACGGAGGGCGGGTTTCTCAACCCGCCACCCCAGCCACCGAGCGAAGCAAGGTGGCTGTCCCGCCTACGCCGCCGGTTCCAAAATCCCCAAATGACGGCAGTGCTTCGGCAGAATCGAAAACAGAATTTCTCCCGCCCAGAACACATGCGAGTAGTACACGTCCTGGTTCGGGAATTTCGCCAACGGCGTTGGCTTGAAATTGCGTTTCTTCGAGTACGCCAACTGCGCGAAGTGACTGTTCACGAACAGCCCCGTCTGCGGATTGCGACCCGACACCGCCGCGTTGATCGTGTCGATCGGACAATCCTGATCGTCGATCATCGTCGCTTTCTTGTACGTCAGGTTCGAAAAGCCCGCGTCCGCCGCCTGCGTGTTCTGGAACCGCTGATTCGGCTGCAAGCAATCCTCGTACGCGCGGATGTACCCTTCCGAGCAAAGAATCAGATCCGGATAACGGTGCGCCTTGTCGCCGATCTTCAACCGGCCGCAAAGCTGCCACGCCCGCGCCATACCGCGGATCATCGTGTACACCGTCGGCGTACCCGAATACGGCTCCACACCGTTACCGCCCGATCCCTGGTTCACCAACTGCGAACGCATGAACTCGTTCCCCGCCGTCGCGCGGTTGAATCCGTACAGCGTGCCCGTCGTCGGGTCCTGCGGAATGATTGCGCCAAGGCCCGTGATGTCCTTGCCGCCGTTCCCCGTGCCGTTCGCATACATGTCCGTCGAAAGATTTTGCTGCAAATTCGCAATGCAGCTCGTCTCTTTCTGTTCGTACAGATCGAACACCTGCTCCGGACCCGTGTTCTCGACGTCCATATGTCCGCCGAAAATCACGATCGCGTCGTGGTAGTACTTCCAGTTCGCGTACGCCAGCGATACATCATCGCTCTCCGCCATCGTGAACACGTCAAAGCCCTGGTACGACGATTCACCGCCCTTCAGCTTGTACCAAACAGGCCATTCCATCCGCCGGCCCGTCTTCGCCTTGTAGCGGCCCTTCGCCATGAACCAATAAAACAAAATCAACTGCTTCGTGATCGCATCGAAGAATTGCTTCTCGCGATGCACCAACGTCGCCGCGACAATCGCGGTATTCACGTCGGTAATGCTTGTTGCCGGCATGTGATATCCCTTCTACAACTATGCCCGCCGTCTCTGTGTCCACCTCGAACACAGAGACGCCAGACAATTCCCTCAACTCGCCGCGTAGATACCACGTGCCCGCGGGCATACCGTGCCCGCTGACTGCCTCAACAATTCAACAACTCACTCCCCAGGTGAGCTAAAACAACCTCCCATTGCCATTGCCATTGCCCAATCCCAACTTCGCAAGGATCTTCGCCCGCGACTCCCCGACGCTCTCACCAGTCTTGAAACCAACATCCATGTGCGGGTTTCCGTTCGGCGCGCCCGGACCGCCCGGCACGCCCGTCAGGCCATACAGGCCCGCAAGCGTCTCGTTCTGAATCCGCCGCGTCTCGGTCTTCATCGCCTCGCGCACAACCGCCGCGTTGTACACCTCCGGCGCGACCACGCGAATCGCCGTCTCAACGTCATACCCGAACCGATCGATCGCTTCCGCAAGCTTGTGCTGATACGGTGCCAGCACGCCCTTGCCCTCGGGATCGTATTTCGCCTTCGCCGCCTGCGCTTGCTGCGCAACGGCCTGAAATTTCTGCGCCGATTGCGCTTCCTGGAATTGCTGCTCAAGCGCCTGCACTTTCTGAAGCGCCGCCGACAACTGCGGACTCTCACCGCCCGGCAATTTCGCTAGCACCGCTTCGAAGTTGCGACGGTTATTCGCGTCAATCGCGCGCAACGCCTGCTTCGTCTCCACCGGCAACGCCGCGAACTCGTCCGCCGGCATCGAATCTTCAATGCCGGAAAACAGCGATTCGGGTTCCGCCGGCGTCTGTGGCGTGGACGCTGGCGCCATCCGCTGCGATATCTGTTGCAGCGTCTGCATCAACGCCTGTTCCCGCGCCTCGGCCTGGCGTTGCAGCGTCGTGAACTGCTCGTTCCAACGCGATTCCAGCGCCGTATACCGATCGTCACCGCCCGCGGCACCGCCGCCTTCCGGCGTCGATCCCTCTTTCTTCCCGTGAATCCCGCTGCGGTTACCCGCCGGGTCCACACGCGATATCGGGAAGTCCGGCGAATCCATGTCCGCGCTCGATTCCGTGACCGGGCTCGTTAAAAATTCGCCTCCACCAGCCAACTGATCGAAGCCGAACGCGCCGTGTTCCATCGCGTCGACCAGTGACTCACTGCCTCCAAATCCTGGCATCTCACATTCTCCCAACGGGCTGCGCCCGTGTTACGCCTTCGCGCTCGCAGTCGGTTCCGCAACCACGTCCAGCGACGGCTCTACCGTGATTTCTTCCGCCGCGCCATCCGCGACGGCCACACTCTGTTTCTTGAACGCCTCGTACGCCGCAATCAGATCGGCGAACTGCGGTACAGGCAAATCAACCTTGCCCTCCATCGAATCGATGAAGTCCGCCGACGCCTCAAGCGCATCTCGACGCGCCGTCAAGTCCGTGATCTGTTTGTTCAACGCATCAAGCTGCTCGCGTGCACTGCTCATGCCCCGTCCCCTTTCTCTTCCTCAAAAAGCACATACGGCGATAGCGACAACACGATCGCCATGAACAAAACATCTTTCGCCTGTTGCTGCATCGGCAACGATTCCCACGGCACCATGCAAGGATGCGTCTTCTGCATCGCGTCCTTCACCGGACCATATACCCAGCCCTGGCTGCGCCGCGTCTCGCGCCATTCCTCATGCTGCGCCGCCGGCGAAGCCCCGGGATTCTCCAAACGAAAACGAACGCCCGCCACAGCCGAAGCCCGCATCTCCGCGTCAGCCTCATGCCAGGCCACCGCCCGCTCATCCCCAATCCCAAAACAATAAGCCCGGTTCGCCTCATGACAAACCCTCGCAACATCAACAATCCTCATCACAAACCACCTCTATCACAGCGCAAACAACTACGCGCCCGTAATTCGTAACTCGTACTCATCCTCGTTCCCAAGTTCCACTTGGGAACGCACTTGTCCCCGAAGCTAAGCTTCACTCGTCTCCCCTCGTTCCAATTCGCCAAAGCAAACTCTCAATCAAATCTCCGGAACTGCCATGAAATCGACGTAAAACGCTTTGCCGATCTCCAATTGCGCAACTGCAGACGGGTTATCGATATACATCTCGATTTGACCGCTCGGCGTGTACTTCGCGAAATTCACGTCTTCCGGAACGTCGCTGCCGTGGACCGCTGAAAGGTAAACCGTCCGTGCATCGGTATTGTTGTGAAGCTTGTGCGATGTCACTATGAATTTGCCTCGAACCATAATTTCCTCCTGGCGACATCGTCGCCACCTATTACCTCGTTTACCTCGTTCCCAAGCTCAGCTTGGGAACGCACTTGTCCCCGAAGCTAAGCTTCGTCTTACGTCCCATCTCCCAAACCTACAACCCACTAGCAAACTCCAACCTCTTCCGCTTCGCTCCAGCCTTGCGCTTCACATACAAAGGCTTCCCAAGCTTCTGCGCCATCTTCTCGCAGTCTTCCTTGAAACTCCCCACCCCCGCCGACTTCCGAATGTCCGACGGCGTGGCCCGCTTGTTCCGCGATATCTCATCGGACCCCACCCGTCGGACTCCATTCTCCGCGCACAACTTGTCAAGCTGCGTCTTCGTCTGGATCCGCACAGGCTCGCCCGTAATGTCCTCCGTCACAAAATCCAAATGATCAACATTCAGATGCAAACGCGCCGGCGGCAACTGACGCATCGGCTTGCCACAAACACCACAAGCCCACACCTTCCCCCGCTCCTCGCGCATCATCCAAATCAAAGTCTCACGCTCGCACATCTCGCAACCAAACCGATACTGCGGCATCTCTCTTATCTCCTCGTTCCCAAGTTATACTTGGGAACGCACTTGTCCCCGAAGCTCAGCTTCTCCTCAAACCAAACTCCCGCCAAACCCGCCGCCAAAACCCTCGCTCAAAGCCCGCCCAGTCAAACCCGCATCCTGCAATTGCGGCATCGAACCAAACGCGCCCTCGCTTTCCGGCCCAGGCGTCCCGCCCGCATCCGGAATCGGATTCCCCATCTCATCCACCAACGGCGGCGTATACGGCACCAACACGCGATCGCTCGTTCGAAACACGTCCGTGTTGTGCAAGTACTTCTTCACCAGCTCCGGCAAATAAACCTGCCAGCCCTGTTGCTTCATCGCCTCGTTCAACGGCAACAACTCGCGAATCGCGTCGATGATCTGCCGCGTCCGCACAACGCGATCTACGCGCTCTGTTGACCCCGGCTCGATATCGACCTCGTACTCCGCCAGCACCCACTCGCGCGGAATGCTTAACATCTCCCATAACTTCCCGTCTTCCCCACAAATCGGAACAACCCGCTCCGCGCCCCAAAAGTTTTTCAGCAACGCAATCACGCGCCGCGCGCTGCCCTTTAACGCGCGATCGTTCGCGTAACGCATATCGCCCACGCGCAGATTGTGCTTTTGCTCCTGGTAGCTCGCCTCCGTCGCGGTCTCCGTGCTGCGCGCGCCCAACTCGTTCGCGCCGGAAATATCGATCAAGTCGTCGTAGTGCTGTTGCGCAACCTTCCACGTGTCCGCCGGAATGTCCTGACGATCGAATATCTCAATCACTTCGTTGATCTTCGTGTCGCCCTGCACTTCGATCAGCTTCGGACCCCGCGCCTTCAGGAAGTTCTTGACGTCGGCCTTGTTCTTTACCTTGTCGCTGTTGACAGCGCCGCGCGTCCAGCCCCACGTTTCCAAATGCTGCAACTGCTGCGAACGAATCACGTTCAACACTTCAATCTGCGAACGGAACGTGTTCGGATACGGTATGCCCCACGGATGCTTGCGCGATTCGAAAAACGTCAGCTTCTCGTACGGCGTCAAATCTTTCAGGTAGGGATATTTCTTGTACAGCAACGGACGTTCGCCGTTGTCGCTCATGAGTGTCACGCATGCGTTCTGCACGTCGTAATACTCGTACAGCCGCACGATCGCCGCGTCATTCTGCAATTGCAGCCGCGTATTGTTGTCTTCGCTGTCGCGAATGTCTTCGTCCAGGAAGAACCCGCTCCGGCCCGTCGGCTCCAGCTCCGCGCGCGCTTCAATGTTCAGCCGCGAATCTTGCAGCACGTCCACATAAGGACGGTTGTAGCGATGACAGAACCAGCGCGATTCCGTCCATTTCTTCGCATCGGGATCCATGAAGAAATCGTGCGGCGATATCGCCCACGTCCACGGATGTCCAACGCGCATCCGCTGATCGCTCTCCACCGTCTGCGCAAGCGGTAAATTGAAATCGTCCCCGGACCGCTCGCCCTCGGGGCGAATACCCGCATCGCGAAGCGGCATCTCCGGCGACAACGCGCTCGAATATCCATGCTTCAATATCCCAATGCCAAACAGCACCGCGTACCAAAGAAACTCGCGCTCCGCCGATTCCGCGTCGATCACCTCGCGCTCATACGCAAGAACCTGTTCCATGATCGGCGCAACCATGCGCCCCATCTCGCTCATGCCCTTCATGTAGAACGTCGGGTCTTGAAAATAAAGCGCCGCCACCGTCTGACGGATGATCGAAAACATATAGTTCACGCTGACCTTGTGCTCGGCGGCCAACTGCTTGAAGTACTTCCCCTCGTAATACGCTTCAAGCGTGTCCCAAATATCCAGCAAACCAAGATCGCGCTTCGCCCGCATCGAACGCTGAATGCGCTTCTTCACGATCGCAACCTGCGCCGGCGTCAACGTCTCAACAAGATTCTTCCCCCGCGGATACGCCGGATTCTGAAACGGCACAATCGGCGCGCCCTCGCCCCGCGCAAACGATCCACCCGCCTGCCAAGCCTCCGGATCAATCCCAACCTCGAGCCCCGTACGAGGCATGAACGCCGAAAGATTCTGTAACAACCCCGCCATCAACTATTCCTTATCCCGCTCGTGCTCGTAATTCGTACTCGTAATTCGTACTCGTAATCGATCTTCTCTTCCTCTTTTCTCCTCGTTCCCAATTCGCCGCGGCGAACCAGCTTGGGAACGCACTCTTGAAAAGCTCCGCTTTGTTCTTGCATTACCATCAAGCCGCCCGCCGTCCGTACTCCACCATCGAAACCCGCGCAGCCAATCCCGCATCCATCACCGAATGCGCGCCAACAAAAAACTCCTCTTCCATCGCGTCTTCTTCTTCCGTGAACGGCATATTCACCGAAGCCTCGAACCACTTCCGCAACGCCTCCTCCGGTGATTCCGTCTTCTCTTCCCTCGGCGCGTCCGAAGTCCACATGATGTGCGGTATCTGCGCAGCCGCGTCCGCGACGTCCATGTCGCCGTAATGCGGAAAGAACGTCAGCTCGTCCACCAGCACCTGCTTGTTGCGGCAGTTCTCCAAAATGAAAAACTTCCCGCTCTCCACCCAGGACTGCAAACCGCGCACGCGATCGGGCTTCGACTTCTGCGCCTGGTCCATCGGCAACCACTTCCACGGAATCACCACGCCGGTCTGGCGCGTCTCGATGTCCGCGAAATGTTTCACCAGGCGTTCGATGTTTCGTTGCTCCGCGCCCACGCGCTTCGGACGCACACCCTCCGGAACTTTCTGCCCGCGAAATAGCTCCGCGATAATCTCACTGGGATCGCATTGCTTCCGGAAGATGTCGATGATGTAGATGCAGCCAAGGTGATCGATTGCGCCCGTCACTATCGCCGTGTGCGATACCGTCTTCGCGTCCGTGCTCAAGTCGCAGACACGGAAGTACTCGAACTGACGGTTCGCCGGCAAGGACGGCACAAAATGTTCGTCCCCCAACTTGAACGTCTGCGTGCTCGGATCGACCGGGTCATTCCGATACTGCGCGCAGAAATGGAAGCTCCCCAATTCTTCGATCAACTTCGGAATCGAAAACTTGCCGTCCGTATCGTTGTCGGGATCGCCAATGTGATCCGGTCCCATGTAAAACCGCGTCGGATATACCGGCGTGCCTTTGCCCTGGCGCAGCTCTTCCAGCTTCAACCCGTACGGATTGTCCGCGCTGTAGATTCCCTCCATCACGCAATCGCTTACGTCGATGTCGAAATCGTGCGACTCGTTCTTGATGATGTATCCGTACACGTCGCCATGGTTGTACCGCGTGCCGGTAACGATGATGCGGCCACCGGGATCGAGTAGCGGGCGCGTCGTCTTGTAGAACGTGATGCCTTCCAGAATCGTTTGCGGATTCCTCACGCTCTTCGCGTTGATCAAGTCGTCAAACAAAATGACGTTGTAGTGTCGCCCGGTTCGCGGCGTGTTCACGCTCGCCGTCTCGACTGTGCGCTCTTTCTGTTTGCTCTTGCGCTCGACCAATATCGCGTCGTCGCGCCAGCACGTCAGCCGCCCGTTGCTTACCGCCGGACGTATCTCCGGATACACCGCCTGGAATTCTTCGGAGTCGATCAACTGACGAATGCCGCGGCAAAAGCCCTGCGCATCGTCCGTCGCGTGACTCGCGATCAAAATCCGAATGTTCGGATTCTTCACGATCAACCACACCGCAAACGCAATCGTGATGATGTTCGACTTGATGTGACCGCGCGGAAGTAAGAAAAGCTTCTTCAGCTTCGACCACTTCATCAGCGATTGCGCGCGCTTCCGGTGGTAAGGCTCGTAC
>CALEZK010000648.1 GCA_937928585.1 uncultured bacterium
TCGACATCCTCCGCCCGGAAAACAACGGCAACGGCATCGGCATCGTGCTCATCTCCAGCGGAAGCTGGAAGTCGAGCAAATCGAACATAGCCGAAGAAGTCGCCGAGTTCCGCAAAGACCATTGGGCCATGGGCCTGCTCCACGGCGGGTTCACCGTCTTCGTCGTGCGCCACGGCAGCGGCCCGCGATTCCACGTCCCCGAAATGGTGGAGGACATTCGCCGCTCCGTGCGCTTCGTTCGCATGAAAGCGGGGGAGTACGCAATCAATCCCGATCACATCGGCATCACCAGCGGATCCTCCGGCGGACACCTCGCGCTCATGGTCGGCCTCACCGGCGACGACGGCAACCCCGAATCGAAAGACCCCGTAGAACGCGTGAGCAGCCGCGTCCAATCGATCGTCTCCTGGTTTCCGCCCACCGACCTCATCAACTGGGGCAAGCCGGACGGCTACGACGTCATCGAAAAAGCGCGCCCGGGATTCTTCACCACCATCTTCGGAACCGTCACCGATCTGCCCGCCCAACTCAAATCCATTTCGCCGATCTACTTCGTCACACCCGACGATCCGCCCCTCTTGCTCATCCACGGCGACAAAGATGCAACCGTCCCCGTGCAACAATCCGAAATTCTCAAAGCGAAATACGAAGAGACCGGACTCAAGGTAAAGCTCATCGTCCAACCCGGCGGCCCACACACCTACTGGGACGGCATCGAAGAAGAATACGTCGACGTCACGAAATGGTTCGCGGAAGCGAAATAGCCCGGCGCACATAGAATAAACCTTCGCGGACGCTAAAACGTTCCGATCTGCATCGGCAAACAAACCGGCCGCTCCACCTCCCGCGTGTCGAGATAATGCGCCAGCACCGCGCAACGGTCCGCGTCGATAAGGTGATCGTTCCCCTTTTCGAACATCACATGCCCGCGCACCCCCGCCGAATACGTGTGCCCCGCATACTGCGACTCCCGCTCGGCAATCCGCGGAAACACAATCGTCCGATCCGCCATCCGCCGCTGCAACAACTCCGTCATGAACATCTTCGTAGACCGCCGATCCGGCGACCCATCGGGAAACATCCCAACCTCCGTCATCCCGCCAAACTCAAACGCCTTCACCTTCTCATGCCACGCCACATCAATCGCCTTCAGATTATGCGCCACCGCGCTCCCATTACTCCCCGCGTCAATGCCGACACCCCGAAAGTTATAAGCGCGATCCAGCGTTTCAATGATGCACTGCTGCCGATGATAATTAACCCCCCGCAAACTGATCCGCGCAACATGCACAAGATCCGGCGGCTCGTTGCGGTAAACCACAAACTCCGAAGGATCCCGCACATACCCAAGGTCGCACCCAAGGTAATACACACCCCGCGAAACGCCCGCCGGCGCTTCAAACGAATCGTTCTCGCCCAGCGACACCTCGAAACAATCCAGCCCATCATCCACACACGCAAGATACGCATTCAGATCGAACACCGCATACGCCGGCGAACCATGCCGCCCCAACACGCGATGAATATACCCAGGCGATTCCCGGCCCCCATACAACAACGCCAACTCCGCCTCTTTCTCCGCCGAAAACTCCGGATTCAACGACGAAGGCCAGTTATACTGCTCCGCATGCGCGTCCATCGTCATCCGGTGAAACGTGTTCCGCAACCCATTCGGCACCCCATACACCCAGCGCAACCCGCCACCGTTCAACGCCTGAAACATCTCCTCCCAAGCCGCATCCGTCAACTCCTGCGCCTCATCCACAATCTGCCAATCCACATGAAGCCCCTGAAAATTCATCCCATGCGGCCCCGCAATCCGACCCCACAACACAAACCCATTCGAAAACCGCAAACACCAAGACGGCGTCCGCTTCACCTCAACAAGCGAACCACGAAACGCCGCGTTCCGCTCAAACACCCGCACAATCCGCTCCATCAACGGAAACAAATGATTCTCACACTGCGTCGCAATCAACATCTCCTTGTTAGGCAACGCCGCCGAAGCCCACGCCGCAACGATCTCAATCTCCGAAGTCTTCCCAACATCCCGACCATCACAATGCACCTTCCGCAACGCCGTCGACTCCAACGACAACATCTGATACCCCCGCACACACCAAGGCTCCCCAAGCCGATCGCGCAACCAACGCCCAGCAAACGCCACCCGCGACACCGAAGCAACCAGCTCGCACGACCCCGCCGCCGAAGACGAGACCCCCGCGCTAGGTCCCTTCCAATCGTTTAGTCCATCAACCAACCGTTCCATCACAGCAAAAATCTCCAATTCAGTTACACGCCATAAAAGAACTCCTATGTACTGGCCCGCGCCATTGCAGTAATTTCCCCGTCTCGTGCGCGTAATCGTAATCCCAATCGACACTTAACCCAGCCAAATCAAAAGTGCGAAGACTATGGACTGCGGCTGCCCTCTGCCGCTTTGTTTTCGAGGCGGAGCTGATTGCAACACAATTGACTGTCGCAGAGTTCTCCTGTACTATTGGCAACAACGTAGGGTGCCGCCAAGCGCAAGGAGACAATGAATGATCGTCGAAACAGCCGCCACATTCGTAGCAACCATCTCCGCGCTCTCGACCATCATTAGGACCGTGAAAGCAGCCGGACAACTCACCCGCGACGCGGCCACCATTTCCGACACAATTGCCAAGACACTGGAGCCCCAAAACAATTCCGTTCAAGCCTTGGTTGCAACTCAGATCGATCAGGATTACATCGAGATCGCCGCGGAAAACATTGAACGGGCAAGAAAAAGACTCAAAGAAGCGCTAAGAGATCCATCTCTGCCACAAGGGGCGAAAGATCAGGAAGTTGAAGTCGCAAGCTACACAATTTGCAGCGAACTAAGGCGACTGAAAAAGCTCAACGGCGGAAACCTGCCCGGCGACGACCGGTTTCACGAGCTATGGGCCACTCATGCATGCGATACACCGTAGATCGAAGTCCCGGCCCAGCCGTCAACACCCAGTCCGCCTTGTCTTCTTCGCGTTCTTCGTGCCTTCGTGGTGAAAACCGAATCTCTTGACCCCCTCTGAACTCTGAAATTTCAAATCTGAAATAGCATTCCCTCACGCCGCAACCAATCCCCCTTCGAAGGAGGGCAGGGGGATGTCCGTGCGCGTGCTCGGTGCGCGTAATCGCAAATCCAATCAAGACTTAGACCGACGTCAACCGTTCCGAATTCTCAGTACGAAACGCGCTCTTGAACCGGCCCGCTTTGCACTTTCCAAACCCGAAACCCGAAACCCCAAACCCCAAACCCCAAACCCGCTTCTACTTCGCGACCTTCGTGCCTTCGTGGTAAAAACGCATTGGCCCCCTGCCCGACCCGCCGACGCCAAACACAACCAGATCCGCGTCATCGACGAATCCAGCGAGGATTACCTGTATCCTGCATTCAATTTCCAACCAGATTGGCATTGTAATCGGCAAAACATGAACTAGCAGCCCCGTGATAGAATTCCGACTGCTCTGTGCCTAATGCCACTGAGCAAACAAGAAAATCAAAATGGATGGAACGTGAAGAATGGGTCAGCACAGCTCAAATTTTTTACTCCCAGCGAAGATCGATAATTACCTTGCGATTCTAAGCAGCAAGTATAAGAAGGATGGTGAGATACTTCTCCGTAATATTGTCGTCAATTCGTCTCCAACTATTTTTGAGGAAGCAACATACGACAACTGGAATGGTGGCACATACGGCCACTCGCTAACTTTGACAATCGCCGAGGATTTGTTTCTAAATGCACTAAGTATCAAAGAAAAGCTACAGGAGCAAATTGAGCAAGACCTAAATGCACTGAAGAACACACCGAATGAATTCATCTCAAACGTATACATAGAGATCGAAGATTTAGAACACGATCAATGGCGGGAACGTTCTGGAATATTGCGCCCACGAATTGCATCTCAATCTATGCCGAGTGAGGCAATAGAACGTATATGGGGAGAGGGCCGCGTCAGAATCTTCTTAAGTCACAAGGCGGAATTTAAAGAGCAAACGGCAGGACTCAAAGCCGCATTGCTCCGTTGCGGTATCGTTTCATTTGTCGCGCATGAAGATATCGAACCAGCCGAGGAGTGGCAGCCAGAGATTGAGCGGGCCCTTTTCAGTATGGACGCACTCGTGGCGCTTCTCACTGCAAACTTTCACGACAGTAACTGGACTGATCAAGAAGTCGGTGTCGCGATAGGCCGAGGTATACCTGTGATTGGAATCCAACTTGGATGTGTACCGTACGGACTACTCGGGAAATCTCAAGCTCTCGGTGGCTGTACTTTGTCTAGACCCGAGGAGATGGCGGCAGCGATATTCGGAGTCCTATATAGACGCCTACCAGACAAATCGCGCCTATTTGACGCTGCGCTTACGGCATATAGCGCTTCCACCACATGGCATGACTCCGCTTGGAAAGTGCAGAACTTATTTACGCGATTCGAGTCCCTTTCCGAGGAACAAGTTAACAGATTAATGGCGGCATACAATACGAACGTCCAAAATAGTAACTCTTTTGACGGTATGGATGCGTTGAATCCGCTCTTGAACAAATGGACTGGAAAGACTTGGATCGTCCAGAACAATCGCCTCGTTCAATCCAAACCTTTGTCTCAGCCTTCACAAGACGACGAAATCCCCTTCTAAAGCGAAATTGCCCAAGGTGAACAAAACTAAGCTCATCCATTGGGAAAACCTATCGAATACAACTCGTCCGATGCATCAGCAACGACAATTACCCCGCCCTCGGGGCATTCGAAAACGCAGTATAGCAACGGTTATCTAAGAAACTGTATGTACCAAGGCGGGCCCTACGTCCTTGAAGTTTGAGCACGTGGACGGTAAGTTGAATACTGTTCAATTCTATCGCTAGGAGGTAGACTAATGGCAAAGAAACGCCCCGAACCTATACTCGTAGAGCAAAAGAATTCCGAAGTGAGGCAGAAATCTACATCGGAATATCTAAGCTGGAACGAAGAATTCGCGAGGTAGAGCAACTCGACCTCCCGGGGGTAGTGTTTAATCATTCAGGCGCTAACGAAGTCGTAATTAGCAACGTGCGTAAGGCAATTCGGGAAGTATTCGGCTCGAACTCGCCAGGATTTGCGGAACACCAGTATGTAAACCTTTATGCTGGTTCTCTTTATATGGGTATGCCGGACCACGAGTACCTTAAAGGCTTGGAATTCGGCCGACAGAAGCTAATTGTTAAATTGAATGGGCTTATAGATAGATTAAAAGAGAAGAAGGAAGACCTAATCGGTGGGTCGACATTTTCTTCGCCATCTATCGATTTCGATCGCTTGGATGTACACCCTAGGATTTCCGATGTCTCGCGTGAACTTTTTTCGGATGGGCATCCTTGGGAGGCAGTCTTTGCGGCCTCGAAGGCATTAGTAAATTTCGTGAAGGAACGTTCCGGTAGGTATGACCTCGACGGTGCGAACTTGGCTAGAATGGTCTTCTCTAGAAATAATCCGCTGCTCGCGTTTAACGACATGAGCGACACTACGGATCGCGATGAACAAGAAGGAATGATGCATCTCTTCGAATGTGTTATCTTGGGGATTCGGAACCCGGGTGGTCATTCCTTTCCTGAGTGGTCTGAACTGCGGGCTCTCGAGTATATTTCTCTGATAAGTCTCCTTGCCTACAGAGTGCAAGAAGCTAAACGCATAAAGCAACCGTAGTTTGTTTGAAAATTGACCGTCAATTAAACGAGACGCAAAAGTATGAAGAGCATAGTTGAGCTGCAAGTAGCATGTGGCGTTTGTCAATGAATAAGAAATACCCTTTGGTGGCGTCCGACGCCTTTCTTTCCCAAAATATCGATACCCTAAACAAGTATTCGGCGGTGGAAGAGTTCGCTGATGCTCTGGGGGATGGCAACGACAAGAATCTTCGAGGCATAGAATATCATTTGATTCAGTTAAGAAATGATCTTCGAAAGCGCTTGGTTGCGAAGCAAATATTTATCGGCACATCAATCATTGAAGAAGTTATCTTTAATTGCGCAAGAAATGGCGCGTCCGATTCTGTGAATGCGGCGTTTAAACTAATAAATTCTTCCGTAGTCGCTAGTCCCGGGCTAATTATATACCCTCTTAACTCGTTTGGAATTCTTGGCGTTGCGGGGTGCGTGCTAAGAGGTGAGGAATTTCCAACTTTCGTCCTTCCTGACTGCGGGATCGCACTGATTCCTCAGCAAAATTCTATCGAGAAGGTAAAACGGCGAATTTCCGAGATGGTATCGGAGTTGGGTGTACGCGCTAAACTTGATGAGCGCCTCTTTGAGCACTATCATGTATCGCGCGACCTCAAATGGTTGGAAAATAATCCACTGCTTTTCGTAAAAGTGCGGCAGTTTCAAGATTATTTCCACGAGAATCAGTTTTTTGTCGTAAGAAAAACGCTTTTTGCTCGGTTGTTGGTGTATATGTTGCACGTTTTGCAGGATGACCCCGACACTGACGTTGAGCCGTTGTGGAGTACTTCGCGAGTAAACAATTGGGAAACGTTAGACTGCAAGCATTACCTGCTGCTGCAGCGCGATCCGAGATCAGCTTCAAAACTTTCGGTAAACTGCGTTCCTATGAATATCGATCGAGCTGAGTTGACGGAAATGTGCGAACTTAACGCGAACATTAACCGTCAAGCATGGCAAAGAAAAGAAAAGCGATTCAATCAAGTCGTTTTAGCGGTTAAGCAATTTGAGAAAATTTATTTTGGCAACATCTTTCGCACTAATAAAAACAATCAATGGAGGCGATTGCTTGAAAGACTAGAGAGATCGATCAGATACTTTACTCGTTCATTTCGGAATTCATCCCTCAATTTTGACAGCAACGTATATCTGGCGATGGCATTTGAGGGGCTCTTGGATGATTTCTATCAGCCTGGCTTGGCAGCTCGTATTTTGCGGAGGGCGCGAATCGCATTGAAAGGAGTTCGTGGCGTGAACGCATATGTTGCTGCAATCCAAAAAGTTATCGAAAGCCGTGGCTCAATCGTGCATCTGGGGGACTCGAGCATTAGAATAGATATCACCAATGCCCGAAAAGCGTATGTCTTAATATTTGTACAGATTGTGTCGCTGCTAACTAGCGTTGCATCAGTAAATAAAGAGCGTCCAATTGGAGTATTGTTAGGGGATTAGAGCCTACGTGGGCAGGGAGAGACTCCGAAAACCGAACTGCGTCGTTACTTAATTCCTTCAGAGCCCTCGATTCCCAGTCTGCCTTCATCTGCGTAAATCGGTGTGCGAAGCGCGTCCCAGATCCCGAGGTGAAATGTCTTAATTCTCAATCCGCGCAAATTCGCCTAAAATGCGGATAAATCGATCCTTAATCCCGCCCCAAATCCCTCCAATCCCAATCTGCGTAAATCGGTGCAATTTGTGGACTAAGCCCGCCCCCGAGTGCAACGTGCCACGCCAACTAAATAGGAGATCGGCAACCAAAAAAGGACACCCACCACCATGGCTACGCATACAAACTTCGGAACCCCCTGCGCCCGCACCTGGACCGAATCTTGGATAACCACCGTCAACGAAACCGAAACCCAACTAAACCGCCGCATTTGCGGCGCCCGACTTCCCAACGCCACGCCCTGCACCAACACATCGAACCACGCCTCCGGCCGCTGCCCTCACCACGGCGGATTCGACCTCACGGGCGCGCCCCCCGGCAACCGCAACCACGTCATCCACGGCATCTACTCCCGCAGAC
>CALEZK010000649.1 GCA_937928585.1 uncultured bacterium
TGGATACCGCCCGGAAACCCAACGTCGGTGTAGGCGTCGAACAGAGAAAATTCTGGTGCAATGGCGCGAATGGCGGGGTGTAGATTTGTAGCCGTTAATTCTGCTGTGGTTCCATCGTAGGAAATGCCCCGGCACCCGATAATTCCATCCGACCAGGTCTGTTTAACGATCCAATCGCAAACCTCGCCGTAGTCCTTTACTTCGTCTGGCGACCAAGGGCAAGGCCAGCGACCAAAGGAGGCGCCCGAACCGCGCGAGTCGACGGAGATATACGCGTAGCCGTTCGCCAGGAACTGGCGAATCATCGCACTGGGTGCTTCGCGCGAATCGAACGGCCAGCGCAAATCGTATGCACGCATATATCGGGTGGATTGCAAAATCGAGGTCAACTCTTCGCCTGCCGACAGTTTGCCCGGAAGATACAAAGTCACCGCGATCCGCACGCCGTCGCGCATGGTGAGATAAAAATGAGAGGTGTCGACGTCTTTCACCGCAAGCGGCGGTTGCGCGGCGTATGGCGCCCAATTGGCATCGTTTGAAACAGGCGGCCGATGGGCAGCAATCGCGTCAACTGCAACCGCCGTGCAAAGCAACAGCACTACAAAACTGCGAAGCATTGTAATGGGCAGTGACATAGTTTTTCGCCTCCTCTGTGCCGGTAGCGGGGTCAACGCATGAGCGTGGATGGAACCTATTCAATCGAATAGTGCGATGCTTGAATCACTCCAAAAGGTTTATTCCCTTGGGGAAAAACGTGGCCCCGACCGGGTTACGGTTTTTCCAGGGTTGGAAACACAAGCACCCCCGCATATTCTGGTGGAAGTTCGAGTGTGAGTTCGCCGGTTTGCCTCAGATCGTATTCGGTGTTTGTAAGGCCGAGTTCGTCGTTGCGCTCTAACGTTCCTCGCCGCACAACACGCCATTCGTTCAATGGAATCGAGAAAATAATCGAATGCGGCTCATCGTCGATGTTGGCCACTGCAAGGCCCACGGTGCTGTCCGGTGCGCGCCAAGCCGTCGCAAGCACAACAGGGTATTCTCGCTCGTACTCTCGCAGTGCTCCCTGTTGTCCGGCGTAGATCGAGAGACGCGACATGTCAAGCGAGGCTTTCGGCGATTTGAAAGTGGGGGAGGTCAACATTGTTCCATGTTGGAGGTAGGGCAGCGTCCTTTGCCGCAGCCGCGCAAGTCGCAGCACAAATTCCATTTCCTCGCCGCGACTTTCGAGATGCGATGGCCGAAAGTTAGCGACCGTCGGTTGTTGTCCCCACACGAAACTGCGGGCATGCTCCATACGAAACTGGCGCGCGTACTTCTTATCTAGCAACACAAGCTGTTCAATCGGCGCAAATTCTTTCGGCCAGAGTTCGTCATACGGTGGCATCGTGAGTGAGGCATAGTTGCCGAAGAATGTTGCATAACCGTGATACACGGCATGAAAGAACGGGATAGGCTCCCACTCGCCAGGATTCGCGTAGCGCTCCATACTTACCTGAAGACTCAGCATAACGTCGAGATACGGCAACCAGGCTTCGCCGCAGCCTTCGCCCGCCAGCGCAATGCCGCCGCGCGCCGTGCATTGGTCTCGAATCGCGCCCGACAGCTTCTTGAAACCATCCATCCAAAACCGCCCGCCGCCAAGCGGATGGCCATGCGAGCTGTCGTAACAGGCGAGACTCGAACAGGCTTGATCCATATAGATCGCGTCGACGCCAAGTGTATTAAACGCTGTCGATGCGATCTCCGCGTAGGTGTCGCGCCAGAACGATGTGCCGATGCACATCGACGCATTTGGCGCTTTCGTGAACGTGTTGTAAACCTCGGGACGAATGTTCCCGGCTGCGTCCTTTACCGCGAACGCTGCCGCGCCCCGAGATTTCCAGCTTTCCGTTTCCATGCTCCACAAGCGCTGGTTCATGTAGACCATCGCGTGAATGTCGTGTCTATGCGCGTTCTCCATGGCGCGCGTAAACGATTCAGCGCCTTCGCGCGGCGGGAGGTATTCCGGGAATCCGGTGTCGTAGGAACAGCCGTGCCACCAGTGCCAGAAAACACTCACCGGCAAATCGGCATTCTCCTGCAAGGCGATGGCGGGAGGGAGGACATTCTCCGAGCGGCCCCGGTTCCATACCCAAATGCCCGTGGTGTTTACCCAGTCGGGCGTTTGTCCGGTCCGCAATCTTGCGGACTTTGTCCAAGGCTGCTCCAGCGCCCAAGCGCGATATCGCGACGCCGCGTCGAACCAGTCTCCATGGTTTGGCCCTGCGATCACGTTGTAAGGCAGTTCGAAGATGCCGTTGACCTCGTCGAAAGATTCTACGATGTGTGAAATTTCCACCCCCGCGTTCCCAGCGCCGTCGCCGAACACCCCTACGATTTTGCGCAACGCCGTTGTGTCGTCCATGGCGAGGTAGAATCCAGGTCCTTCCGGTTGGCTAATCGCGATGCATTGCATCGAAAGAATTCCAGGGTACTCCCATTCGCGTCGATGCGCTTTGCCATCGGTGCCGTTGAGTATCGAGCGAAATCGAGTCGTGCGTTCACCCATCCACACGGGAACGGCAAGGCTTTCCCCTTCGCGGACCGGTATGCGGTGAAACGAAGGAAAAACAACGCGCGACGGCTTCCGCGAACCAAGACCCGTGACGTGCAAGTTCCAGCGGGTGGTGGCGTCCTCAGAATGGGGCGCAACGCGAACTTCCACGGTCAAGAGAGGCGCGGCGGCGTCGCCAAAGTCCGACCATCGAAGCACGAGAACTTTCGGGGACTCCTGGGTTGCGTCGCCTTCATGGGTCCATGAAAAATGTTTTGCGTTTGCCGGTTCGAGTTCGGGGAGAGATGGGTCGCCAAAGCGAATGGACCAAATATCCGTGGATTCCGCGGATTCCAGAATCGGCAGCCTTGTTTTGACGTCATGCCATTCCCGCAGCGCACCGGTGCCCGAATCAAACGTGATGCGCCCGTGTTCATTCGAGAGGGACGATTCAATCTCGGCGAAGGCAACTGCACTTGATGAAATGCAAGCGAAGGCCGTAAGCAGATGTTGGACGAATCTTGGGAATCGAACTATCACCGCATGCTTCCTCCATGAATTCTTGGAGTATTAAACGGGAATCTCCGGCAGATCGCGAACTGCCAGGGCGGATGTGGTTCGTCCCGCGCACTCACCCATTGTCGCGT
>CALEZK010000650.1 GCA_937928585.1 uncultured bacterium
GCTTGAAATCATAGTGCGGCATCCTCAGAGCCCTCGGATTCAACAACGACTTCGGGGGCCTTGTTTTTTCCTGGCGGTCGGTCGTGACCGTCGTAGTGAATGTCCCTACTTGGTAGCACGGTTTGTTGCATCGTCTCTTGCACAACCTTTTGTCGAATCAAGGGGGGGGGTGCATACACATTTTTTGACGATTCAAGGGGGTGACCGGGTTGGAATTGTTGTAACTCCTTTCGATTTGGTGCGTGAGTGGACGCAGGTGGATTCGCTGCACAGCCAAAGCGGCGTGTCGCGCCGCTTTGGCTTTGTACTGCACTAAGCGTCGCGAAGGGCACGATGCCGCCCTTACTTAGAAGCACGGCGTGTTGCAGTGTGAAAACGCCACGTAGTGACCGATATAGAAGATCATTCACCACGGGGAACATGGGAATTGAGAGAAGCGTACTTCTGCTGAGTGCATGGATGTACACGACGCGTACTGTGGTGATTCTTCCCTACGCCCTCCGCGATCGCTGCACCCATTCAAAGAGTCACCCTGCTAGGCCGAGCGTCCTACCACCGTTGAGGTGTGCCAACTGAATGGAGTGTAAGGATGTTTTCTGTGGCGCGCATCGTTTTGATTGCTTGCTTCATGTCGATGGGAGTGGATGTGGTTTGATTCGTCGAATAGCCAAAGTGGCGCTTCGCGCAGGGAGATGTATGGTTTTACCACGGTTCACAAGGAACCAAAGTAGCGATGAGTTTTTTCACAGATTCATGCGGAGGAAATGACAGGGGACGTAGTAGGGTCTTCGTTTTTGTGGTCAGGCTCTTGTGATTGGTTGCCACGAACACACGCTGATGGCTTGGTTTGGTGCGCTGATTGCGCACTTTTTTCAACGGTAAAAATGGTGCCGGGGAAGGGAATCGAACCCCCACTCCCTTGCGGGAACCGGATTTTGAGTCCGGCGCGTCTGCCAGTTTCGCCACCCCGGCACGGGGACGGGAAGTATAGTGGTCGTTGGCGGCTTATTTCAACGTATTTGCGGTGGCGCGAAACGGCGCGGCAGGTAGACCGGCGCTGTTGACGAGGTTTGCGCCGCCCGGATTGTTGGCCCAGGCGTAACGAATGTGAACGGGCTGCGGCACGGATTTATTGCTGAGCACGATTGTGTCGCCCTCGATGCGGGCTTCCGCCCAGTGAAATACCGCGTCCGCGCCGGCGATGGCGAATCCTCGAACGGGTTTGCCATCGCGCGTGGTGAGGCCTTCGGCGTGGGTGAAGCGCGCACGCGCTTCGCTGCCCATGATTTCCAACGATGCGAACATGGGGCCGCGCGCTTCAACCTCTTTTCCGTATGCGATGTCCAACGCGAGTAGCGCAAGCCGTTTGCCGACATCTTGTTTGTTGCGCGGGTGCGCGCTTATTGGATCGCCGATGTCGATCGCGACGGCCATGCCGGTGTTGGGTCCGGAAAGCGCGCGGGCCTGGGCTTCGCGCAGTTCGGCCGTGGCGGAAGGCGCGTTGGGATCGTCGGTCTCCGGTGTGACCGCGGCGAGTTGCACAAAGAGGAAGGGTATGTCGCCCTGCGCGAACCGCGCGCGCCAATCGTGAATCAAACTTGGGAACAAGGTCTCGTACTGCTTTGCGCGGCCGGTGTTGCTCTCGCCCTGATACCAGATGACGCCGCGGATGCCGAAGGGTATGAGCGGGGAGATCATCGCGTTGTAGAGCACGGTAGGAATGCGCTGGTTGCCGGCAACGTAGACCGGGGGCACGGGTTTTGCCGGCGTCTTCCCCACTTCCATACCAGGCTTGAAAATCCACGCACCGGATAGATAGATAGTGTCTGTGGGTGCGCCGCCGTCGAGGTCGAGATGATAGTCGGTCGTCGCGCCGACGAAGCCGCCCATGTTTCCGAGATCGTAGACGCGCACCGCGATGACGTTGCGACCCGCTTTGACCAGGTGTGCGGGCACTTCGTATTTGCGCGGCAAGGTGAACCCGCCGCTGGTCTCTTCGAACTGGCCGACCTGTTCGCCGTTGAACCATGCGCGGTGCATGTCGTTTGCGCCGCCGAGGTGCAATTGCACAGGCTTTCCCGCCCACGACGCTGGCAGATCAATTTCCTTGCGGTACCACCCGAAACCATCCAGCGTGTGAAAGCCCTGGTCTTCCCAATAGCCCGGCACGTTCACCGTTTTCCATTCGCGCGCATCGAATGCCGCGTCTGCCCAGAGTGGTTTCCCGTCCGTGTATCCTTCGTCGAACGAATCGAGCTGGATAAACCACTTGTCATATTCGACTTTATATTCCGTGGCGCGCTCGGCGGAGTCCGCAATCAGGCGCGGCAGCATGTCCATGATCGGCCGCCACTCCGAAAGTGAGCGCAAGGCTTCGTTGCTCGTCCATGCTTCGATGGGCGATGCGCCATACGAGGCATTGATCAATCCAATAGGCACGCCGAGATCGCGGTGAAGGTCGCGCCCAAAAAAATAGCCGGCCGCGGAAAACAATTTCACCGTTTCCGGCGTGCACGCTTCCCATTTCATGCCGGGCACATCTTCCAATGGCGAGAAGCTCGTCTTTCGGGGAACGTTGAGCAGCCGAATCTCTGGATAGGTAGCGGCAGCGAGTTCCTGATCGATGTTGAGCACGGCCTCGGGTCCGGGCTGCATCGTCATCTGCATGTTGGACTGGCCCGAGCACAGCCAGACCTCGCCCACGAGTACATCATTTACCGTGCGCGACAATTTGCCTGCGCGAATGGTGAGTGTATGCGGACCGCCCGCGGTGAATGGTCCGAGATAGACGCGCCATGCGCCGGATTCACCGGCCATGGCTTCCGCGCGTTGATCCGCCATCGCAACGCGAATGCGCGCGCCCGGTGTTGCACTGCCCCAAATGGCGACGGGCTTTCCGCGCTGCATTACCATGCCATCGCCAAAGATCCCAGGCAGGGTGAGTTTGTCGCTGTGGACAACTGGCGCTGTCTGGCATCCGCAGAGCAAGACAGCGAAACAGAGAATAGGAAGGAATCGTTTCATGGAAGGCGCCCCGGAATAAACACAGTTCCCAAGCAACCTTCTACGCTCAATCGCGAAATGGATCAAGCGCGCATGCTATCCGAGTTGAAAGTGCGGATTAGCTGCTGGCCGACTCTTCGGCGGGCGTGGTCAGATCGGGCGCGGCATCGGCTGGCTTCGCCGGGTCTTCCGCGCGCTTGAAATTCGGCTTCGCCCAGAAGTCGAGGTCGTAATACGACGATTGCGTGGCGCAGGACGGCACCAGCGCCAGGGCCAAAATGAGAACGAGGTATCGCATTGGATCACACTCCCTAACGAAATCTGTCAACATTTTACTTCAGCATCCGCCTGAAACGCAACGGATTCCTTTGGGGAAAAACGATTGACTTACGCTTATGTTTGTCGCCGCGTGGCTTCGCGTCGTCCAGCATCTATCAGGCCGTCCATAAGGTAACAAATGGTATCCAAGAAGGTATACTAAATAGTAGACGCTAGTGCGAAATCCCCCGCCTGCAAGAATCTATCCACCTATTTCGTCAACCACTACGACGTTTGACCATCAAAAATTGAATTGTGCTAAAATATAATAAATCAAGCTAGTCGTTAAAAATCCATGGCTTTAATGACTTAAAAAATTACAAGTCTATTGTTTTCATCTCCGGATGTTGGCATAAACAACATTGACGCGACAATAACATCTATGCTATATATAGCGCACTTGGAGTTCCGTAAATGGTCGATATGACGCGTGAAATAATCTTGGAAAACATCGCGACGCTCGAAGAATTGCGCCAACGTTACTTGGCTGACAAAGAATTGATCGAAGGGAAGATTGCGCAGAATTTGGCGAAGCAGGAAGAGCTTCGTCGCCTCTTAACCCCGGCCAACGGCAAATCGAACGTAGTCCGTAAGCGCAATCCACGCGGATACAACGAAAAAATTATAACTCAATTGATTGGCGAGTCTGAAGCGAAAGGGAAGGGTTTGGGAGCAGCGGAAATTCGGGACACGTCTGGTCTATCTTGGTCAAGCGTGCGGCAAGCGCTCGAAAGCAATCCGGACCGATTTGAAAGGGGCGACGATGGTCTGTGGTACCTAAAGAAACATCACACAAAACCAGTTGTAGATGACGACATTCCATTCTAAAAAATAATATGGACGCTCTCGGTTGGCGCCGAGAGCGTCCAAAGGTCTTTCCCGCAGGTTACGAGTGACGACCGAACAGCGGGAATCGACAGGTGACGTATATTACACCCAGCAATTGTATTATGTGTCCTAGTCACGACTTGATTTGACACCTGACAGAAGAATTGGGTCAGGTATCCC
>CALEZK010000651.1 GCA_937928585.1 uncultured bacterium
CGTCTATTCAGCGGACAAAAAAATGGGCGCGAGGTGTCCATGCACCTCGCGCCCAAGATGAATTATCTGGCTACCGGCTGCGGCCGCGCGCTTCACCGCCGCCGCGTCCACCACCGCCGCCACCGTCACCACGGCCACCAATGGACCGCGACTCCGGAGCGGAGAAGGAGCGGTTCGGCGCCTGGACCTGCCGCGATTGCGGTGCTTCGATTCGCGGTTGTTGCACTTCGATGCGTCGCGGTGCCGGCGCTTCGTAGCGTGGTTGCGGCGCCTCATAGCGCGGTTGCTGTACTTCGACGCGAGGCGCGGCACGCTGCTCGATCCGCGGGGCCTCATACTGTTGTCGCTGCACCTGCGGTTGCGACATGCGCGGCTCGTAGCGTTGCTGCGGCGCTTCGACGCGCGGCGCAGTATTTTGAATCCTCGGCGCCTCGATGTCCCGCGATCGTTGTTGCACCTGCGGGGTGTAATCACGCGAACGGGATGTGTCCGGGATTACGCGGCTCTGCGGCGTGCCCGTCGAAGGTTCCGGCGTATAGGTCTGAACCGGATTGTTAATCGCCGTGCGCGAACGCGGCGTCGACTGGGGAATCGTACCAAGTGACTGCGAGCGATCGCTGCGGCCGTCGCCACCGTTGACGCGCGGAAGATTCGGTTCGCGCACCCGCGGCTGATCCGGTGCCAAAGTGCGCCCTTGTCCAGTCGCTTCCGGCGAATTCACCCGCGCGCGGGTGTCGTTCAGCGTGCGGCTCGTTGCTTGCGGTGTGCGCGCGTTCGTGTCGGGCGCATTACCGCCGTCGGTGTCACGTTCCATCCGGCGCGTTGTGCGGTCAAGGCCGCGCGTCACGTTTGTATCGGCATTCGCCGAAGTGCGATCCGACGGCACCTTCGCCCGCTCCACGGCGCTGCGCTCTGCATCGCGCGCTTCTGCTTCCCACGCCGTGCGCGGGGTCTCGCGGTTTCGCAGCGATGCATTTGCGGGCGTTTCGTCGTTCGGCTTAACGGTCGCGCGTTCCGTTGTGCGCGCACCCTGGCCGCGCAATGTCTCGATTGCTTCTTCATTGTTGCGCACGGACCGCGCCGTGGACGCGCGTACTGTCGAGCCCGGGAGCTTACGCGTCGGCGCCTCTGTTGCGCTCCGTTCGATTGCCGCAACGCGCGACCGGCGCGCTTCCGCCGCCTGCGGGTTCTTGTCGTCAGACCCGCGAGTTGATTCAAGATTTCGCTGTGCGCGACGCAACGTAGACCCGGTATCGAGTGCCGTATCCGCGCTCAACGCCGTATCCCGGACGCGCGCCTGGCGGCCCGTCGTTGTTTGCGATGTCCGGATCGCCCGCGCCGTGCTTGCATTACGCGTGGTGAATTCGTTCCGCCCAAGGCTCTCGTTCAGCGAACGCGCCCGAACCGACGCGGCAACCGTGAATGCGCCGCCGCTTTCAATTCCGCGAATGACGCGACGCGGGTTGTATTCGCGTACAAGCGCATTCGATCCATAATGCGGGTAACGGTCGCGATACCTGTCACCATAGATGTTCCAAACATAGACGTCGCCGATATTCACATTGACGAACAGATCGTTATACGCCGGGTACACCGAGCAAGGACCGTAGTACAGGTCGTTCGGCCGGCAATACGAACTGAAGCCAATGCTGAATGGCACGCCACCCACGTAGAAAGTCGAACCATAGCTGCACGGGCGGTTGTAGTAATCCAACGGCGCCCATACGAAATTTCCACCGTAGTACGCTGTCGCGCACCACGCCGGTGACCACACAGGGTCGTAGTTCCACAACCAGCCATGCGCGGGATAGTAGTTCCAGCGCCCATAGTGGGACGTGACGTAGCAGAACGGATAGTAACCGGTCCATGAATAACCGTACGAAGGACCGTAGCTCCAATACCCATCGCGGTAAGGCACGTAATCCACGACGACCGTCGGCCGCCAGTATTGGCGGTTGTCGACATAGACCCATTCGCCATACGACGCAAGGTCGCTGTATCCAATCGGCGTCTGTTCGACCTGAACGCTGGCGGGCATCGCGCGATCGCCGAGCGCCAGGATGCGCGCGCGCTCCCGGTTCCAAGCGTCAAACGCGTCTTCTACCGTTTTGTCAAAGGGCACGGCATTGGAAGGTAACAAACCTGGATCAACATACACGCGCTGGCCCTCGCGCGCTTCCACCGGCGCGCCACCATCCGTCGCAACGGTTACCCGGCCCCAGCGCACCGAAACGGTGGTGGAACCTTCGCCTACGACGTCTACGCGAACCTGCGAATCGCGATCTACAAGTATGCTCGCTGCTGGCGTACGTATCTTGAAATCGCCCGTGCTGCGGCTAACGCGTTGAACATAAAAAGACCCCGCCCACGCGTTTATCGTCGCGCTTGGTGAAAGGGATTGAAGTTCCGCCTTGCTGCGGTCTGCCATCCGAAAGAACGAACCGCCGGACAGCTCCGCCTCCAAAGTCCCTTGTTCATCAATCCACAACGTATCACCCGGCAGAATGATCGTGTTGACCGTCGCGTAGCTCCAGTCTGCATCCTGCGAACCGCGGACTAGTGCGCCGCCGGATTCGTGGCTGATGCGCGCGTGAAGCAGGTCGGTGGCGTATGACGGAATGGACGCGGTCATCGCGACCGCCACCAACAGCCATCGCCATGCGGGTTGGATTCGTGCTAAGTGTTTCATGGTTTCCTGACCTCCCACGGTTGCGGCAGGCCATTCCTGCCGGGCCCGTGCTGCTTGCCCGTGATCTATGGGTATGGACGAGTCAGGCTAAGCCGCATTCATTTTGGCACAATTTCACTCGTGTACCGGTTGATTTGCCCCCCTACCGATGGTAGGCTGAACCAGTAGGGGAACGGTTTTCGCAGTACCGTCAACAGCACCGGGGCCGCATCGTCCCGGGGAAACACGTAAATCCAGCTAATATGGCAGAAGATTTCGAGTCTGGCTACCTCCTCGGGGGGCGCTTCTTGCTCGTCCGAAACCTCGGACGCGGCGCCGTCGGCAACGTCTGGCTCGCCGCCGACGTCCAGCTCCACGATGAACCCGTAGCCTGTAAGATTCTCCACAACACCTTCGGTGACGACCGCCGCGCCATTTCCGACCTGAAACGCGAAGTCTTGCTCATGCGCAAGCTCCGCCATCCGAATATCGTCGCCGTCCATTCATTCTGGGACATCGATGGCCATCGCTTCATCACCATGGAGTTTATCGGTGGCAACAATATGGCCAACAAACTGAACGAGCGCGATACGCCGTTTCAGTTGTACGAGGTAATGCCCTGGATCGAGCAACTCTGCGGCGCGCTGGATCACGCGCATAAACAGGGCGTCCTGCATCGCGACGTGAAACCCGCAAACATCCTGATGGACAACGACGGCGAGGTGCGCCTCGCCGATTTCGGCATCGCGCGTACCGCTCGCGAAGCCAGCGCGCGCATGGCCGGACATCTCACTAGCGGCACACTCCTGTTTATGAGCCCCGAACAACTCCTCGGCGAACCCTTGGATCATCGCAGTGATCTCTACAGCCTCGCGGCCACCATCTACGAATGGCTAAGTGGCGCTCCGCCGTTTCACAAGGGCGCAATCGCCATGCAAATCCAGAAGAAACTGGCGTCGCCCATACCCTACTGCCATGAAGCGGTGAATCGCGTATTGTTGAAAGCCCTCAGCAAGCGGCGGGAAGACCGACAGGCATCCTGCGGCGAGTTCCTGCGCGAATTGAGAGACGTCGAACGCGCCGTCGACAACATTCACAGTCCGGTCGTTTTCCCCGCCGAAGCCAACCCGAAACTGGCGGGGCTTAGCTCGTCGAACAGCGTAACCGTCTCGATGTTTCCACCGGACGCCGACGACACCAAGCAATTGGGAGTCCTGCTTGTGGAGGCCGGCGTCATATCCGAACCACAGCTGCAGCAGGTCCTCGATCATCATGTCACAACCAGGGAAATGCTCGGCGCTACCCTGATGCGCCTCGGCATCGCAAACGAAGGAGACATCGTCGGCGCCCTGGAACAGCAACTGCGCATGCAGGCAGTTTCGCTGGAAGACGACAATATTGACCGCGAAGTGGCGCACCTGTTGCCTCGGGAGATCGCCGAGGCACACAAGTGCCTCGCCGTGAAAAAGGAAAATGGCCGCATCCTCCTCGCAATGGCCAACCCGCTCGATTTCACCGCGATCAATGAGGTCGAAAAAGTCATCGGTCTGCCCATCGATCCCCGCGTGGCGCTCGAATCGTCCGTTAACTATGCAATCGCGCGCGTCTACGGCGGATAACTCGGGCGTTATTTACATCCGCGTGCGATTACGTTTACGATTACCCGCCCGCACGCGACCAAACCCGCGTCGTATGCGGTCTATGTGGCGGAGCACTTGGGGAATTCCGCGTGGGCGCACGCGCGTAAGGGGAGACGAACCACAATGAGTACGACGGTCCGCGTGCAGCTTTCCATCATGATGTTTATCCAGTTCTTCGTCTGGGGCGTCTGGTTCGTGACCCTCGGCACCTACCTCGGCAAGCTGAATTTCAGCGGCACGGCAATCGGCAGCGCCTACAGCACCACCAACTGGGGGGCCATCGTCGCGCCATTCATCATCGGCATGATAGCGGACAAGTTTTTTTCCGCCGAGCGCGTCATGGGCGTCCTCCACATCGTCGGCTCAGGCATCATGTGGTATCTCTCAACCATTACTGAACCCACGGCCTTCTTTTTTGTGGCCCTCGCATATGCTCTCTGCTACATGCCAACCTTGTCCCTCGTAAACGCCATCTCCTTTCAGCAAATGACCGATCCCGCGAAGGAGTTCCCCGCGGTGCGCGTCCTCGGCACGTTGGGCTGGATTGCCGCAGGTCTTCTTGTAGGACGCATGGGCATTGAAGACTCCGTCATGCCCCTCCAAATGGCCGCGGGCGCATCGTTTCTCATGGGCCTCTACAGCTTCACGCTTCCAAACACACCCCCGAAGTCGCGCGGAAAGAAAGTCACCGTCAGCGATGTCCTCGGTCTGGATGCATTGCGCCTGCTGAAGGATCCTTCATTCCTTATCTTTGTCGTCTGCTCGCTACTGATCTGTATTCCGCTTGCCTTCTACTACAACTTCACGAACATGTTCCTGAACGCGAACGGAGTCGAGAATGCCGCGGGCAAGCAGACATTCGGACAGATGTCCGAAGTCGCTTTCATGGTCGTCATGCCGGTTTTCTTCATGATGTTAGGTGTCAAGAGAATGCTCCTCATCGGCATGGTTGCCTGGGCAGTTCGCTACTTTTTCTTCGCATACGGCAATGCCGACTCCGGAATGTGGATGTGGTATATCGGCATCCTGCTTCACGGTATTTGCTACGACTTCTTTTTTGTAACCGGCCAACTTTATGTCGATAAGAAGGCCCCGGAATCGGTCCGTGCCAGCGCCCAGGGTTTCATCGGCGTTATCACCTATGGCGTTGGTATGGTCATTGGTTCAATCGCTAGCGGACGCATTGTCGACGCATACAAACTTGCCGAACCCGTTGGCGACGTTGCACATGATTGGCGAGGTATCTGGCTCGTGCCCGGTATCATGGCCGTAATAATCACAATAATCTTCGCGCTGCTTTTCCGCGATAACGGATCGAATAAATCGAACGACGCAACAGCCGCCTGATGTCGCTGAATATCGCTTCGGCCTGTTCAACTTCGCGCGCCATTTGGAGTGCGGTAGCAGAGTCTTCGGCGCTACCGCTTTGGCTGTTCGCAGCAAACGGCATCAAAATTGCCAAAGTGCCTCTTAGTCGCTGGCTGATTCGAAACGGCAATCGTCCATTGAACGCAATCAAAAGGCTCGCAGGCGTGTGCATGTCGGCGTAAACACCCTATTCCTGATTCCCCGCGAGGTGGGCGGGACGGAGATCTACGTCCGCAGCATATTGCCCGCGCTGCTATCGCTGAACGCAGGCCTCCGCGTCACAGTCTTCACCAACCGCGAAAACCACAGCAGCTTCGCCGAATATGACCGCGTCTTGATTAACGTCCCCGCGTTGTCCCGCCCGCGCCGCATACTCGCGGAACAACTCGGGTTGCCCAGAGCAGCGAAACGCGCGCACGTCGACGTGCTGTACTCGCCCGGCTACACCGCGCCCCTCCGCGCGCCGTGTCCACAGGTCGTGACCATTCACGATACGCAGTTCCTCGATTTCCCCGGAGATTTTCCGTGGCACTCGCGCATGGCGCAGCGCGCCATCGTCGGCGGCGCGGCGCGCCGCGCGGGCGCGATTACAACAGTTTCGGAGTTCTCGAAGAATCGCATTGCGGACCGATTCGGCGTGCCACGCATCCGAATTGTCGTCGCGCACTCGGCCTTGTCCGGCATGTTCGCCCATCCCCAACCCTGTGCAATCCCAAAGCCGTTTCTGCTCTACATCGCAAACACATACCCGCACAAGAACGCAACGCGTCTCATTCACGCATTCGACCTGATAAAAGACCGCATACCCCATACTCTTGTGCTTTGTGGACAACCGCGAGAAGGCGAGCCACCGCCCAATTCGCGCGTGAAACGTATCCATTACGTCGCCTATGAAGAATTGATCGGCATCGTGCAGGCCGCTGAACTTATGGTATTCCCATCATTATACGAAGGATTCGGACGCCCCGTCGTCGAAGCGCAGGAAGCCGGCACGCGCGTCATCGCGTCGCGCTCAGCCGCAATTCCCGAAATCGGCGGCGATGGCGCAACCTATTTCGATGGGCAAAACATTGATTCGATTGCGCAGGCCATTATGGAAGCCCTGCAGGAACCAGAATCCAAACGCGCGGCAATGATTGCCAAAGGCCGTGAAAATGCGAAGCGATTTACGTGGAAAGCATGCGCGGAACAAACGACCATGGCTTTTAATCTGGCGCTAACCTCGCGACCGTAAGTCGCCAGTACCATCTAATGCTGCTCATCGATTTTCTACAGACCAATTTCCCAACCTGGCGCGAACTCTTGCTTCAAGGCCCACCCATGTTCGCATGGGCCTTCGTCGCGCTTACTTTCGCGGGCTGGGTGAAGCGCCGCTACCAGTGGCGAACAGGCTATACGCGGAAAATTTTCCATTTCACGATCTTCTTTACCGTAGCCGCGCTACAGCTCGGATTCGACACGCGCGCAGTCTGTTTGTTCGGCGCAATGACAACCGTTGTCATCGCGTTTGCAGTATTTCGCGGAGATGGGTCGCTTCACTATGAAGCCGTCGCGCGGGAAAAGGACGCGCCATACCGTACCCACTACATCATAGTGCCTTACTTCGCGACGCTGATTGGCGGACTCACTGCGGTCATCACATTCGGCGAATTGTCCATCATTGGTTTTCTTGTCACTGGACTTGGTGACGCGATCGGAGAACCCGTCGGAACGCGCTTCGGAAAGCATCCCTACCGCGTACCGTCTATGAGAGGCATAACCTGCACCCGAACGCTGGAAGGATCTGCTGCCGTGCTTCTGGTTTCGACGTGTGCCGTCCTTCTCGCCATAATCCTCCTGCCCGCCATCTCGTTGTCGCCCGCCACCATCCTGGTCGCCGTGCTGATCGGTGCGGTAAGCGCGGCATGCGAAGCCGTGTCACCCCACGGATGGGACAACCTCACCCTCCAGGTAATTCCAACCGCCCTGGCTGCACTGGCAATCTAAGCCCCCGCAAACCAATCGTGGTATCATTGCAGTATGAAATCGAAAGCCGATAAAGAGAGTTGAGGTCTCCGGAACAGTCCCAATGCCAGAGTATATTTCCCAACCCGGCGACGCGGCCGTCGCCGAGACCAAGCAAAAGGTCAAACGGCCGCCCATGTATCGCGTGCTCATGCACAACGACGACTATACGACCATGGAGTTCGTTGTGGAGACGCTATGTCTGATTTATGGAAAGTCATTCGAGGACGCATTCCGTATCATGCTGCAGATACACCACAAGGGTATCGGCATGTGCGGTGTATACACGCAGGAAATTGCCGAAACCAAAATTGCGGAGACCCACGAGCGCGCGCGGTCCAGCGGATTCCCGTTGCTCTGCTCGATGGAACCCGCGGAGTAATATCGCTTCATGTTCAGTAAACCCTTGCAGTCTTCGCTTGGAAACGCGCTTTCGCTCGCGCGCGAGCGCAGGCACGAATATCTAACCGTCGAACATCTCCTGTACGCACTGCTCGATGACATCCAGGGTCGCGAGATCCTGCTGAACTGCGGCGCAAACCTCAAACAACTGCGCGATGCAATCGACGACTATTTTGCGAATCAGGTTTCCCTCGTTCCAGGCGATCGCGACTATATCCCCCAACAGACGATCGCTTTCGAGCGGTTGCTGGAGCGCGCAGTCGCCCATGTCCAGTTTTCCGGAAAACAGGAAGTCGACGCGGGCGATGTGCTCGCCGCTGTTTTCGAGGAAAAGTCGAGTAACGCTGCTTATTTCTTGCAGAGCGAGGGCATCAGCCGGCTGGATGTGCTCAATTACATCTCGCACGGTGTTTCGAAAATGCCCGCGGGAGATGGTGAAATCCTCGTTCCTGCGGAGGGCGAAGAGGGCGAACCCCGCCGTCGAGACCCCCTCGAGACATTTACAATCAATCTCAACCAACGTGCAGCCGACGGTAAGATCGATCCGCTCATCGGAAGAGACGCCGAACTGCGCCGCACCTTGCAGGTTCTCTGCCGCCGCCGCAAGAACAACCCGATTTTCGTCGGTGAACCCGGCGTCGGCAAAACCGCCATCGTCGAAGGCCTCGCCCTGCGCATTCATCAAGGAAACGTGCCGGACGCGCTCAAGGAAGCCGTCATCTATCAACTGGATCTCTCCGCGCTCATCGCGGGCACGAAGTTTCGCGGCGAGTTCGAGGCGCGACTAAAGGCCGTGCTCGGGGCTATTCTCGAACGCAAGAACATCATTCTATTCATCGACGAGATACATATGCTCGTCGGCGCCGGCGCCACCGGTGAAGGCACAATGGACGCCTCCAACATCCTGAAACCCGCGCTTGCCTCCGGCGACATTCGCTGCATAGGCTCCACCACTTTCGAGGAGCATAAGAACCACTTCGAGCGCGACAAGGCCCTGTCCCGGCGCTTCCAGCGCATCGATATTCACGAACCATCTATCGGGGAGACTGTCCTCATCTTGCGTGGACTGAAGGCGAGCTATGAGGAACATCATGGTGTAACGTACACAGACAGCGCCCTTAAGGCGGCAGCAGAACTTTCCGCCAAGCATATCAACGACCGCTTTCTTCCAGACAAGGCGATTGACGTTATCGACGAAGCGGCAGCCGCCGTCAAGCTTTTGCCCGCAAACCTCCAAAAGAAAACCATTCGCCCCGCGGACATCGAAAAGATCGTCGCGGACATCGCCAAGATTCCCGCGCGCAGCGTATCGTCCTCCGACAAGGAACAGCTTGCGCTGCTGGAAGATGATCTGAAACGCGTTGTATTCGGCCAGGATGACGCCATTCACGCCCTCGCAACCGCTATCAAGCGGTCGCGCGCAGGCCTCGGCAATGAAGAGAAGCCGACCGGCTGCTTCTTGTTCACCGGCCCAACTGGCGTCGGCAAAACGGAAGTGGCCAAGCAACTCGCCTCGATTCTCGGCGTCCACTTCGCCCGCTACGACATGAGCGAGTACATGGAAAAACACACCGTCGCGCGGCTTATCGGCGCGCCGCCGGGTTACGTCGGCTTCGATCAGGGCGGGCTGCTCACAGACGAGATCCGCCGGAACCCCTATTGCGTATTGCTGCTCGATGAAATCGAGAAGGCGCATCCGGACCTCTTCAACATCCTGTTGCAGGTTATGGACCACGCAACCCTCACCGACAACAATGGCAAGAAGGCCGATTTCCGCAACGTCGTGCTCATCATGACCTCGAACGCGGGCGCGCGTGAAATGGCGTCGCAGACCATCGGCTTCGGCGCTGCCTTCGATGACGCATCTGCAAAAGGTCTGAAAGCAATCGAAAAAGCATTCACTCCCGAGTTTCGAAACCGTCTCGACGCGATCATCTCATTCCATTCGCTTCAACCAGCCATTATGCTGCGCATTGTGGGAAAGTTTGCCGAGCAGTTACAAGGCCAGCTTGCCGCGCGCAAGGTAACGCTAAGCCTTACCGACGCCGCGCGCGAGTGGCTCGCCAGCCGTGGCTACGATCGCGCATTCGGCGCCCGCCCGCTAAGCCGCCTGATTCAAACCGAGATCAAAGACGCCCTCGCCGACGAACTGCTCTTTGGAAAACTGGAGAAGGGCGGCAAAGTGTTGGTGGATGCGCAAGACGAAAAACTGGTGTTCTCGTTCGAGTAATGCGCGCATGACGCCCGCCTGAAAATCGCAATACAAAAGCCAAGTCCGAACAATGCCCATTTTTCGATTGTCCCGCATCATCGACTTCCCGCAGCCGTCGCTTTCCATGCCCGATGGCCTTCTCGCCATTGGCGGCGATCTCAGCGTGGAAAGGTTGCTCCTCGCATATAAGTCCGGCATCTTCCCCTGGTACAC
>CALEZK010000652.1 GCA_937928585.1 uncultured bacterium
CTCCCACTCTTTCCGAAGGTCGGCGAAAAATGTGGCAATCTCTTCGTCACTCTGCACATTGCAGTTGAGAATCGGCGAACCGGGGAGAAATTCGTCCACCAGTTTGCGCACGCGCTTCTCCAGCGCGTCACCGAGATAATTGAAAGCCAGCGAAGCTCCCTGCGCCGCGCACGCCTGCGCGCATCCCCAGGCGATCGACTTTTCGTTCGCAACACCCAAAACAACACCGCGTTTGCCCGCGAGTAATCCGTTCGACATGATGGCTCCTTCGTGTAATAAAGACGGAAGCCGGTATTGTAGTCATTGGCGCCGCGGGGTGCCAATTGGAGAATGTAAACGGGAGGGCGCTCGTCCTCGAGCGCTGTTCGGCGGGAGGGCGCTCGTCCTCGAGCGCTGTGCGGCAGGAGCGCTCGTCCTCGAGCGCTAAACCGCTTTCAATAAAAATGAAACGGGCCGGCGACAATGCCGCCGGCCCGTTCCTGTTCACCGCTATGGGAGAAAACTGGCCACCTGTACTGCTAGGCGGCGGTCCAGTGTTGGGCCAATTCCACGTCGCACAAGTCCGCAATCGAATTCACGATCACATCCGGTCGATACGCAAACTTCCCAAGGTCCTCGTGCCGCGTGCCGCCAGATAACACCAGGATCGTCCGGTAGCCCATCTGCATCCCGCCCACAATATCCGTCTCCATCGTATCGCCGATCATCGTCGTTTCCTCCGCCGAAAGGTTCAGTTCCTTCCGTGCCACGCGCATCATGATCGGGTTCGGCTTTCCCACGCTGAACGCAGGCACGCCCGTAGCGCTTTCCAACATCGCCGTTATCGCGCCGCACCCCGGGCGTATCCCGTCCGCCGTCGGACAATTCGGATCCATGTTCGTCGATACCAGCTTCGCGCCGTTGAAGATCATCCGCGTCGCGCGCTCCATGATCTCGAACGTCATCGTTCGCCCCTCACCAACAACGACATAATCCGGATCGCTGTCGACAATCGAATAGCCGTTCGCATGCAAGGCCTGCAACAATCCGCCCTCGCCAATCACGAATGCCGTGCCATTCGGCTTCTGCTGCGCGAGGAACCGGCCCGTCGCCATCGCGCACGTGTAAATGTGCCGCTCTTCGACCGCAATCCCCATCCGCTGCAACCGCGTGGCCACGTCCCGCCGCGTGCGCTGACTGTTGTTCGTCAAAAACATAAACGGCAGATCGAGGTCCCGCAACCGCCGGATGAACCGGTCCGCACCGGCGATCAACTCCGAACCGCGATAAATCACCCCGTCCATATCGATCAAATACCCGCGTTTCATGATGCTCCATCGTCTCCTGTATGTACTGCTGCGTCCACATTCCGAAACCACGACAAATATGCCGCGCTTCCATGTGCGCAAGGTTAATCCTGCAACAATCTCAGGTTAGACAAAGGCAAGTACCGGGCCAATCCCGTGGATAACCCCACAAGCCTTTACATAGCAATTAATTAACTGTCAAGCACCCAACAAAATCTCTCCCGAAAATCCCAACACAAGGGTACGGCGCACCCCCGAAAAACTACGTATTCGTAGTTTCCCGCCTCAATGAACTTCGATAGGTCCTATCCGTCCCATAAGACCCATTCCCCCACCTGTGCTAAACCCAGTCATCACAAATCGCTATCGCACTCGTGCTCGTGCTCGTGCTCGTAATCGTAATCGTATTCGCTCTCCTACACGACGCCATCCCCCGCGCATACTGCTTTCACACCCACGCGCGGCCCCCGTAAAAACTGACCCGTTGAAACCTTGATTCCGCCTCGACTGTCTCGATAGGGTAAAATCAAGTTCGTCGCTCGTGTCCGTTTCTACTCACATGACAGAAGGGTCCGTATCTTGAGCAAGAAGTTTTTTCTCACCCCAGTTTTAGCCCTCCCGCTGTTCGTTGCCGCGCTCGCGGGTATCACAGGTTGCTCGCAGGAGCCGGCGGAAGCCGTGCAACCAGCAGAAGTGGTGGTTGCCGCAGAACAACCCGCACCCATCGCGGCGCAACCCGCGGCCAACAACAAGACAGCGTTGCCGTCCAAAGCGAAGAACTTTGGTCTGCTGGATCAAAACGGCAAGTTTCATGAATTGCGGCGCTATGGTCGCGATTCGAAAGCGATTGTGCTGTACTCCACGGGAAATGGATGCCCAATCGCGCGGCACACGTCGCATGCGCTGCACGCATTGCGCGACAAGTTTGGTCCGCAAGGCGTCATCTTCCTGATGCTCAATGGGAATCTGCAAGACGATCGGAAGAGCATCGTCGCGGAAGCGACGGAGTTCAAGATGGACATTCCCATTCTCATCGACCACACACAGTTGGTGACGAGTCAACTGGGAATAGCGCGGACGTGTGAAGCGCTGCTGATTGATCCCAAGTCCTTGGACATCGTCTATCGCGGGGCAATTGACGATCGCGTTGATTATGAAACGCAAAAATCGGAGCCCTCGAAAAAGTATCTTGAGGACGCATTGACGGCGCACCTCGCGGGCCAACCAATTCAACTCGCGAGCAGCGAGACGCGCGGCTGTCTGATTGACGTCGAGCCTCTTCCCAAGAACATTTCGTATACCAAGGACATTGTGCCGATTCTGCAGGCGCGCTGCGTTAGGTGTCACAGCGAAGGCAACATCGGGCCGTTTGCATTTGATGCGCACGATGAAGTTGCAGGACGTGGCGGCATGATTCGCGAAGTAACGATGACGAACCGGATGCCGCCATGGCACGCGGATGCGCCTCAGGGCGTGTTTGCAAACGATTCCTCGTTGTCGCGCGACGACATGCGGAAGCTGTTCGCGTGGTTCGACAATGGCGCCCAGAAGGACGGCGATGTCGATCCCTTGATCGAGATCGCGGCCGCGGCGGAGACGGACTGGCCTTTGGGCAAGCCGGATTTGATTGTCGATGTCCCGGAACAAACGATTCAAGCGACCGGAACCATTCCCTATATTAAGGTAGTCGTGCCTTCGGGCCTGACCGAAGACAAATGGGTGCGCGCAGTGGATTTGCGCCCGTCAAATCGCGCGGTGTCCCATCATATTCTTGCGTTTCCGAAATATCCGGATGCGATAAAAGATCAGGAGCCAGATTTCGACGGCGGGATAGGCGGATACTTCGCAGGCTACCTGCCCGGACAGGAAGTCATGCCGTTTCCCGAAGGATCGGCAAAATGGCTGCCGGCAGGCGTGTCGTTCCATTTCCAGTTTCACTACACGACGACGGGCAAGGAAGAAAAGGATCACACGCAACTCGGGCTATATTTCCAGGACGAAAAACCCGAGCGCATGATCCAGACCGACGCAGGATCAACGCCGGCGTTTGAAATTCCGCCAAACACCTACGACCACCCAGTCGAAGCGGAATTCGGGTTCTATCGCGACTCCCTGCTGTACAGCATGTCGCCGCACATGCACTTCCGCGGCAGTCACATGCAATATACGGCTTATTATCCGGATGGCTCGTCTGAATTGTTGTTGTCCGTGCCCAACTATCAGTTCAACTGGCAAACGCTCTATACATTCGCCGAACCGAAGGCGATTCCAGCCGGCACCCTGCTCAAAGTCACCGGCGGTTTCGACAACTCCGTGCGCAATGCGTTCAATCCGGATCCAACCGCAACCGTGCGATTCGGCGAACAGACCTGGGAAGAGATGTTCGTTGCCTACCTGAACTACTCCTCCGATCCGAATTCAGAAGTGGTCCGCCCCAAGCGAAACCGCGGCAACGATGACGATGATGATGACGAGGGCATCCGCACCGGTATTCCATTGAATGCCGAGAACATCATCGGCTCGGAATGGACCGGCGACAAGTACACCTTCCTCTTCGGCGCGAACGGTGAGATGACAATCAACAAAGTCATCAAAGGCAAGTACGAAATCGTCGGCGACGAACTACGCTTCACCGCCGCCGGAAACGATTTCACGTTCTACATCAGAGGCGACGTCCTCTGCCCAGAAAAAGACCGCGATTGGCATTTCCGCCGATTGAAATAACGAAGCAGACTCATCAACAGGCGCCACGCGAGAAGTCTCGCATGGCGCCTGTTTTTTTGTTCTAATATTTCTCCGTCTGCAACCACTGCGCCCATGTTGCTCGATTGCCCTATGCATACAGAAGCAATCGAGGCCTACCTTGCGCAGATCCTTGTCCCCGCACTTTCCCTGAAGGCCATCGTCATTATGAACCATCTATCCTCGCACAAATCGCCAACCGTAATCCGGTTGCTTCACGGCGCCGATACGGAACTGTGGTACTTGCCAGCCTCTAGCGCAGACTACAATCCAATCGACCCGAAATGGTCCAACACCAAAAAATATCTACGTAGTATCAAGGCGCGAGATCAGGGAGACCTATAAACAGCCATTGCAGTGGCGCTCACAAGGACAAGCCCGGCCAATACCGAGGCCCTCTTTCGTCACTGGGTCGCAGGTACAATTACTTAGCATGCTCTAGTGCTATTGCTTAACTAAATCCGCAACCGGAACCTCGTCCGTATACGGAGCCCGGTCATATTCCTCCCACCAACTCCTGAACCGCAAACAACCAAACGATTCCATTGCTTCCCACATTGCCTCAGTTTCGAAAAGCGATTCAGGATTCTCCGGAGCATACACAAGGCCGCTCTTTCCAAACGTAAATAGGATTCGTGTGAAGTTGTACTTCTTCTGGGGCTCACCACGAAAACAGAACGCAATATCGTCTCCCCTTTCGTTCTTGCGTTTGTCTACAAGTACGATAGCAATGGTCTTGCGGGAGATCTGTATAGATTCTCGATTTAGGTACAAAAAATCTGGGGACGTGGCTATTCGCTTGGAATGATCGAATTGGAGGGGGAGTTCGTAGTCGTTCGGGGTAACGGAGCAATTCCATAACGCATACAACGCGTACTCTGAGCCCCGAGCGTCATATGGTAAATATCCATTTGATTCCTGGTAAAGGCCCAGGGCTTGATGCATTCGTTCCATTTCAAGTCTTCTGGTTAGATAGCCCGGCATGTTTCGAAATGGAAAATTAAAATCCCTGTTGCGGTATGGTGAACCGCGGTGCTCGCCGAACAGCCATTGAGTGACATCATCTATACAGGCATCTAGAACCCGAGGATTTCCCTTATTATAAATCTCGGCCAGTGTTTGCCCGAGAATCTCGCGCGCATCCAGATCGCCCTTCGCTACTCGAAAATACTGAGCGCTGGATGTTACGAACTCGATATGGTGCTCGCCCTCGAACTTCAGGTCCCTGGAAAGAATGATGATAGGTCTTTGCGAAAGCGCAATCTGTTGATGCGGAAGATTGACGTAATTAAACTTGCACTCAGTGAATCGCTTAGTCGTCGGATCGATCTCAAACGGAGCGTCGTCGCAAACGTAGTGTACGTTCCTCTCGCAAGTACTCGGGGGATTCCCTGGGTAAACCCGTGGATTTTGCCGCCAATATTCCAGCAATGTTGACATGGCAACCTCCCCGCCATCAGGGTGGTACGGCAATTCTCCATATTCCTGCTGATAATGAACCAGAATCGCAAGAATTGCATCTTTCGGAGAAAGCTCGCGGGCCCATGCATTTGCACTTTCGAGTACCAGCAGTTGTGATAGAGCGGTCGCTACAAAGAGCCTTATTGCGTTCATGGGAAATAAAGTGCTCATTTTATCTTTCGAAGTTCAGGAACAAACTACGAAATTGCCACTTCAGCTTCGCCATCTTCATTTGTTTGCCTGGGTTTGCAGCCGAGCTTCTCCGGATACAGGAGACTCCCGACGATGCTTTCCAACTGGACGAGAAACTGCATTGCGCCACCGGGAGTGTCCGCAACTTTTAGACGGGCAGAATGCGTGCCACATCGGTTTCGTTCTCCGTCTGTAACCACTGCGCCCATTCGCCCACAACGCAGGTTGCCTGGAAGTCCTTGAAAAGTTGACCGGCTGCGCCGTTCCGGCAATGGGTCCGCGCTGTCCTCTATTGCTTACGAGAACACTGTTCATGGTCGACTACAGACAAGTATAGTCAAAGCCGCGATGAACTTAACCTAATCACGACATCCACCTCTCTCCCAATTGCGCAACGAAATAAATGAACACTTAGCCAAACAGAGAAAAGCGCTGCGATCAATATAGACTGCATTGACGGGGTATACAGCCAAAATACAACTAGTAAACATCCTGTCAATAACACCAAAAATGACGGCACGCGTAATAAAACTGAGGGCCCACCGACTCTGGTGCTACTGTTCGAAGTTAAGATTTCTCCGGCTTCTTGAATTGTTGCCAGATCGCGAACGCATTCCCAGAAAAGAATAAATAGTACTACAAGAATCTTACCAGCACTCACACCCAGCCAATTCGCTGCACAGTAAATACTGTATATGCTCAAGACTCCATCAACTATCCACACAAAGGACAGCACTAAATCAGAATTCAACGCTGGTGTAATTTGCCTGAGTAAACTCGTTGAACCTATACGAAATCCCAACCAAAATCCCACCGCGATCAAAATCGCCAAATGGAGCAACAGCTCTGAAGCCACTAGCAGCGGAAAGGCAAGCAAGCTTCTTATATGATACACCAATATAAGTGTAGCCATTAACGCGCAATTCTGAAGTTCACGCTTTTGAGACACACCATAGGTTCTCATATGAAATATCCTGGAAAAATCACGTCGGTTTACGTTCAAATTCGGAAGTTCAGGAATAGACTACAATCTAAGTGCTTTTGCGTGGTGCTCATCGCCCGTCGGCATTGCCATGCGGCCTCGCTTGGACGGATGTACGAACCGTCCGAGAATGCTTTCCAGTTGAACGAGGAACTGGACTCCGCCGCACGGGCGGACGGTCTGTGTACTCTCTCGGACGAGTGCCACATCGGTTTCATTCTCCCTCTGCAACCATTTCAACCCAACCCACTCGCGCGGCTCGTACAGAAAAAAAAAAAAAAAAAAACTACAACTGATCGAGGAACCTGGAAAAAATTCTACCTACCATCGAGAACGTAAAGCCGGCAGCCGGGAACACCAGCATTAACAACAACATGAAAAGAAATGCAACGTAAACACCTCCGAGCAAAACTCGCGTTTCCCTCACGAGTTTGTGGGCGAAAAACGGCGCAGGCAGGGACACTACGAAATAAACCAATTGCGCAAACGCGCCGCCAGCTGAAACGACACCATCCAGATCTCTTCGTCGCGCCTCTAGCTTTCCAAGCCACAGCAAATAAAACATCCACAATACCAACTCCAGCACAAATAAGGTTGGACCGTATTGCCATCGGCCTTGGCCGATCGTTTGAGATGTCAGCCTATAAAATATCTCCACGCCAATCATTACCGATAGCATAACGACCCATGGCTTACTACGAACCCATTCGTTAACCTGATACCCGGTCATTTACAAAGCCCTCGACAACGTCGCGCAACGGTAAGTCCTTGGATAGTACACCATTGTTCAAATCTCGGCAATGGGGCGTAACCGGGAATCGCGGGGTGGGAGTGTGCCGTGCTATCAGCGCTCGTTAATTGGGCTGGTGTCGGGTACCGTGGCTCAAGACACAGGCTTGAAACCGTGTCGCACCGTTGGCGCTGAGTGCGACGCGCGCGGTGGATCTGTGGAAGCTATCTTCCCACTGTGTGATTTGGGCTTAGTTCGTGGTCTTTCGTGATGCTGCTGGTTTGGCGGAAGATACTTTCGAACGGCTCCAAGGACACAAGTGACACATTCGAATTTAGCCCAGATGACGTGTTGCAAAAGCCAAAGCTGTAGCGCCGTCCGAAGCGGACTCTGCTACAGCAGTCCACACAATGCGCAAACACTTCGGCGATCTCTACACGGTCATTCCGAACGCGACTGCGTAGGAATCTCCTATCCGTTACCAAGCGCCGCGTGCGAACAGCCGGATCGCCGTTGCGTAAGAGCGCTACCGGGTAGGGCGAGCGTCCTCGCGAGCCGGTTGGTGAACAGCGACGCCGCGGATGCCCGTTCGCGGCTCGCGGGGACGCTCGCCCTACCACGTTGGCCTCAAGTATGGACATCGCCTCATGTGTGAAACGTGGGTCTTGTGTATGCGGTTGCATTTTTTGTGGCGGTGTTGGCTTCGAAACCGCGAGCTCGATGATTTAAGGAAAGTCTACTGACTAAGGAGAAACTCCTTATCGATGACTTTGCCAACAAGTCTGCTTTCGACATGTCCTTTAGGCGGTGGCAACTGTTCATTTTCATCGACGGGAATTTTCGTGCCGTTGGCGTCCCATTGAACGTCTACGGCTCCCACCTGCTCGATTCCATCCATCGTGATTTTGTTCAGTAATTCTGTTCCGGTCCCCGCGCTCGAATGCCAGTAGAATCCGAGATAGCCAATACCCTTATCATTTTCCTTTGTGTAAAGGATCATTTGAAGCGGAGCTTCAAGGCCACGCACTCTCTTGTATTTTCGCGGCGAAACTCCCAAATAAAGATTCCAACCGCCGCCACCCTTGCCAAAGCCTCCGGCGGAAATTGCTACATCCATGACGCCGTCATTATTAAAATCCGCTTCTATTGCGTATTGCTTCATCATTTCCGTCGGCTCAGGGTCGCCGTAGCATCCCGCGTCGTAGTAGGGGTCAATGACATACGGTTCGGATTGCCAGTTCTTCTTGACAATTTCCAAGTCGGGCGCGATTGCGTGCAGCGAGCGTAGCGCCGCCATTCTGACGTCGGGGCGCCCGCTGTCGTAAAGATTCAGCAGCGACGGTATTGCAGGCTTCGCCGCTTCCCCAAATTTACTGACGAGACCGAGGAAAAAGATTGCCTCAGCGGCATCTCGTTTTTGGGATAGAGCGATCAAGGTATCGACAAAGTCATCCGGAGGGTACTTCATCATCGCGAGCGTTTCCGCTGCTCGCTGCACCTTCATGTCGTCGTTGTCCTGTAGAAGTTTCTTCAGGGGCGGCACAGCGGGCTCGCCCATTTTCGCGAGCGCGCGGGAAAAGCCGAGCGGATGTTTGCCTGCAGGGTCAATCAAACCTTCTATCAGTGGCGGTATCAGCGCCGTGTCCTCTGACGTAATCAGTCCATCGATACAATACGCTCGCGCGATCATCGTTGGCAGCGCTTCGCTCGCAGCACGGCCCAACTTGCGAAGTGCCTGGTCAAACCTCTCATCATTCTTTGGGGATGCGACATACACGTCAACAAGCGCCTTTATAAAATCGGGGTTGTCCGGAGCGATGGCCAGTAAGGCTTGGACCGCGAGTGCTTTTCGCCCGTAATGCCCCGCCTGGTCGACATCGGGGGCTTTCATCACTTCGAGCAGGCTTGGAACTGCATCCTTTGCGTGCGCTGAAAGGCGTGCCAGAGCAGCAATGCTCATTTGTGAAGCCACAGCGTTGGTACTTGAGATTCTTGCGACCAACTCCGGAACAATCGTCGGCCCTGTGGCTGCTAGAAACACCGGCATTTGAGCCATTGCATGTTTGGAGGAATCCGTTGCGTCGAGCAGTGACGGAATCGCCGTGGCCCCAAGTCGTTGAAAGTATGGCGAGACAGACATCGGCAAAGTGCTAATTTCCGTCATGAGCAGTGGCAACGATTTGTCAGCGTCAATTGCAAGGAAATCGATGGCTTTCTGTCGCACTTCGGCTTTATCGCTTAACAGTTGTGCCAGGTAAAGCTCTGTCTCCAAGTCCGGCGGACCAATCGAATAGCGAAGGGCGGCCCGCCAGCGTATGTTCCGTGAACGCTCGTACGTCAATTCGGTCTTGATGTAGAGCGCAGCAGAGGCCGGGTTGGGACATACGGCGGACTCGGATTCCGTTGCCGCGTCCCGATAAACAATCCACGCGCGCTGGGCATTGCGCAGCGCTTCGCGCCGCTCACGCCGCTCCCGCATTCCAATTTCCCGCTTATAAACTTTGTTTATAGTCTCGTCTGCATCACGAAAATCGGACTCGGACCCCTTAAGGTCGCGAAGTTCGGTCATGCGACGCAAGTGACTGACGCGCGACCACGCCAAATCCGCCGAATACCGTTCAATGGACTTTTGGCTGCGCTTCGCATCGATCGTGATCGCAACCGCTTCGCATGCCAACACGCGATACTTTTCCCAAGCGATCTGTGCGGCTTCCAGCTTCAATTGCTCTGCCGGATCGAGTTGCGCATTTACTTCCGCATATGCAGCGCGCAATTGCTCGTCGGCATTCAGCGACTCTTGTCCCGGCGCGTCGTCAAGCGCCACGGCGATGCTTACGCTTGTTACGTTGATCGCCAAGAACATCAGTATGATTAATCTATTCATACCCAACTCTACCGCGATCGAGGTTCTTGGCTCCAATATCCCAGATGTCAGTAGCCCATTTCACGTCTTTGCTTCAACCACTTGGCGCCTCATTTCTCCTCTTTTGTTTCGGCTCGTTTTCTCGCTCCCCCCACCATCAAGGATTCTCGATACCGCCAGGCCGACCCATTATTTTAAGACAGATAAGTCGTTATGCATTAGCCAGATACATGCACATCTGTCAACTAA
>CALEZK010000653.1 GCA_937928585.1 uncultured bacterium
GCATTTTGCGTGCTTCGGAATGCAGGCGAGACGCCTGCACGACAATCGGTGAAGTCTCAGGACATAGGTGACCGTTTCGTCTCGGCACATGGGTAACATTGCGGTACCGACTACGAGGTGTTACCTGCATATAGGCACGGTGTGTTGCATTGTTCGATCGGGCGGGGTGCGAACGCACCGGCATCAAACGGAAGAGCTGGTGCTTTAGGGCGTAATGGGGATCAGGGCAGGAGTTCGATTTGATCGCCGGTATTGACGATGGCGGGGGTGGTGACTGTGGCGTAGGTGCCGAGGTTTTGCGCTGCGTCGCGCACGATCGAGCGGAGAATCGAAGGGTCTTTGGGGAGGTCGCGTTGCGCGTGCATGGTCATGCCGCAGCGTACGGTTGGAATGGTGCATTGGAGCGTGAGTTGGCCGATGCGGATCTGGCTTTGCGCCCAGGTGCACTCGGCGAGTCCTTCGATTTCCGGGCTGGTTTCAATTACGACGTTTGGGCGAAAGCGTCGCGGGTCCCATGCGGCGGCGGGGTTGACCTGCTTCATGGCATTGAGCGACGCCGTGGTGAGCATATGGATTGGGAACGCGTCGAAATAGGTGCCGGGCGGTGTGGCGAACTCGAAGAGTTCGCCGGGGAGCTCTACGAGATCGGGTATGGGTTCGCCGGGTTCGCGGCTGAACTCGCCGCGCAACTGGGCGTTCAAGGGCGTGTAGGGCGCGAGGGTCTGGAGCACGCGCCGGAGCGTTTTCGAGCGGCCCATGACGCCGACGAGCGCGGCACCGGGTTGCGCGCGGCGGTAGTGGGCCTTATTGCTTGCGGGTTGCACCGGCCAAAGCGAGACGGGCGCGCCCAGAAAGTCTGATAGGCGTTTATTGACGTCGGGGGCGTCGCTGTTGACGGTGGCGCCGTCGGGCAAGTGGATCGCAACGTGTGGAATGTGTTCCGCGGTCGGCGGTTCGAGATAGGTGGCGTGGCATTGCATTAGCGCGGGCCACTTTTTGCCGCCGCGAATTTCGCCGGTCGATTCGTCCCGCAGCGCCCACCCGCGATCGCCGTGAAGTCCGGTGGCGGTGACCGTGCATGCGTCGAGCTTCTCCCCCGCCATTGATTTCACAGGGTAACGCCAGATTTCGCGAACTGCGCCGATGATCACGGTGGCCCTCCTGATTGTGTGAAGAAGCGACGAAGCCGAAGCGATTCTAGTGGAGTTGGCGTGTGATTTACATTGCGGGGTTGAATAGGTCGATGCGGATTTGGTTGCACGGGGCTGATGGGTCGGCTGCGCGGCTTTGAGTTGTCAGCAAGTCGTGATCTGTTTGATTAGTTTAAAGTGCCCATCGCTTGTACATAACGGTAAATTATGTTGCGCAGCTAGCGCTGCAATCCAGAGGTCGTTGGTTGGTATGGGGCAGCCACGCAACTTTAATTCTACGAAGATACGTGCATAATGCAATGTCGTCGAGTCATCCGGCAGCAACAGTAAAACGCGCGGGCTGGCCATGAACTGCTCCAGCGCGCTTTCATTTGAAGAACCCTGACTGCCAGCGGCAAAGCCCGCGCGCAATTCGGCCAACACGATCAACGGAAGATAAATAAATTCGGCACGGCTAACCACTTCGACGCGCGCGGCGACGCCGCGCATGTAGTCACTATAGGCATTCGTATCTAATGCTACGCCTATCGCCACAGTTCTTCGTCTACTTGTTCGAAGGCCAACAGTGCGGCGTCAAATGCCGGGTCTTCCTGCCAGGAGCCGATTAAGGTTGATAGTTCAACCGGCGTAGATCGGGAGTTTTCAGCACGTGCGACACGCGCAGCCAGCCAGCGAAAGAGTTGATCCATTTGGTCCGCTGGCAAACGCTCGATGGCAGCTTCTATTTCGTTGATCGTGCTCATGTAGTGAATTCTACACCCCAAAAGATAATCTGGCAATGTGGGTTTGGGAAAAACCCACAATTCGGGGGGTAAGACTGAAAGAACAGTCATAAGTACTTGGTCGAGGACTTCCCTGCACGGAAGCATTGGAGAGCGGGTGATCGTCCGTTCTCGATTCCCGGGCCTTTTTTTCGGGATTGGCGCCATATGGGTGGCTTGGCGAGATGTCACGTTGACGCTACGGCTTGCCGGGAGTATGCTCGTGGTTTGTGCGCGATGGCGGTGGGTGTACCGCGGCGTGCATGCAGGATGCTAGGCAACGCACACGGCCTTGGGCCGGCACGGGAAAGGTGAGGGAATGAGCAATTTCAAACTTACGCGACGGACGTTCCTCGCGGGCACGGCGATGTCGCTTGCGGCGGGATGCGTTACGAAAGGCGGCAAGGCGCCGGCACAGGTGAGCACGCGGTCGCCGAACGAGAAGATTAACTTTGCGGGCATCGGCGCGGGCGGCAAGGGCGCGAGCGATATACAGGGTTGCCTCGATCAGGGCGTGAACCTGGTTGCGCTGTGCGACACGGATCTGGAACGCGGCCGCGCGCAGTTCGATCGCAATCCGAATACGCCGAAGTATCAGGATTACCGCAAGATGCTGGAGAAGCACAAGGAGATCGACGCGGTAACGATATCGACGCCGGACCATATGCACGCGATGATCGCGACGTATGCGATGAAGATGGGCAAGTCGGAAGCCGCGCGGCTGGCGACGATCTCGCACACG
>CALEZK010000654.1 GCA_937928585.1 uncultured bacterium
CCGCTGTACAGCGTAGCGGAGCTTGTGACGTGGACTAAGGTCGATAACCCGCGAGGAGAATTCGAGATAGCCAGTATTCGGCCCGGCGAGCCCGTCACCATCGCTGCGCGCGCGCTGGGCCATGCTGTTGGCTCCGCAACCACAGCCCAGTTGGAACCCGGTGAGACGCGCGAGGGTGTCGTGATTCAACTCGAGGCCGCCACTGCGATTGCAGGCATCGTTGTTACACCCGACGGCAAGCCCGCGCCATCCGCGCAAGTATTCGTCGGCACGTCGGAGCGCACGCTCGTCGAAGCGGGCTTCACCGACACCGATGGAGAATTCAGTATCGCAAGGGTGCCAGATGGTGACCTGGTTCTACGCGCAAAGTACCGTGGCTACGTCGACGCATTCGCCAACGTTTCCGCGATTAAAGGATTGAGAAATGAGGTGCGGCTTGAACTCCTGGCAGGTGGCGCAATCGAGGGCGTAGTGAGCGATGGTGGGAGGCCGGTAATCGAACAACTAGTTGTCGCGTCGACACGTAATCAAACCGCACCGCATTCGAAGCCATTTGAAACGAACACGAACGCGCAAGGCCGTTTTCACTTCTCCGGCTTGCCATCCGGCGAAGTTGAGATAAGCACGACGCGTAGAGATGAACACGGCGAGATCGATCAACGAAGCATCGCGGCAATTGTTGAACCGAACAAGGTAACCGTTGTGAATTTCGAACTGGGATTGGCTGCCGCAAGTGTCGTTGTTCACGCGACGATGAACGGCGAGCCGATCGGGAATGGCGAAGTGAAGGGCGTGATTGGCACCGACGCCGGCGAGCGCAGATTCAGCGGATCGTTGGAGCCGGACGGAAGCTATCGTGCGGAGCGACTCCCTGCCGGGGTAGCGCTTCTCGAAGTGATCGTTCACGGCGAAAGCAACACGATAATGAAGCAGACGTTCAGCCACACGCTCGGAGATGGAGAAGAATGGCAGGTCGCGGCATCATTCGATTCACAATCAAGCATATCAGGAAAGGTTGAGGGACTGGGCGAGGGTGAAACCGCTGAGGTTTGGGCGATTCCGGGCAATATCGATGCGTCTACCAGCAAGGTCGAAGATTTGATTGCGCTTCGTGAGTCTGCGGCGGTGACCGTTACGACCATCGAAGGTGGCGCATTCCTGATAGAGACGATTCAACCCGGTGAGTACACAGTTCTCGCCTTGGCCTTCAATCCCGATGACGACGCCGGCGATCCTATCGATAGTCTGCGTATCGCGCGGCAGACGATCACCGTCGCAGAAGGCGCTGTTCAGGAAATTACGTTGCGACCATAGTCGCCAATTTGAGATTTCTTGGCCACCGACGCCCATACGGTCAACAGTAAATCTCTCTATCCGTTGACAGATCGCGCCTGCTGTGTTAGCTTGGCGGTGCCGGGTGAGGGCGGCACCGTTTCGTTGGGTCTGGGGAGCTAATACCCCCGAAACAATTCCGCGCTTTACTCATGGGGCAAATTCCGCTTCTTTTCAAGATACACGACTGCTGTGTCCGGATTGGCTTCCAAACTCTTCACGGGGTTGCAAAGGAGGTGTATCGGCAGACGATTCGTCCGGGTAGATGTGATTTGGTATTTCGGGTCAACCAATTCCAACATCAAGAGGAGCGAATGATTATGCAGTCCAGGAAGCGAATCGCGGCGATGCTCGGTTGCGCCGCACTTCTCATTTCCGGTAGCGCGTACGCGCAATTGCCGAATTCGATTGCCGGTCTCGGCGACAGCATCACGCGCGCGGCATTGGCAGACAATTCCATCGGCGGACTTTCGTACGGGCAGCCGGAACACTCTTGGTCGACCGGCTATGAAGCGGGTGACGGCGTGGACAGTCACTACGAGCGCATTCGCGCGGCGAATCCGGCGATCAACGGCAACACGTACAACCTCGCCGAGTCGGGCGCGCAGATGGACGACCTGCCGGGCCAGGCCAACGCGGCCGTTTCGTCAGGTGCGCAGTATGTCGTCATTCAGATGGGCGGAAACGATGTATGCGCGGACAGCTCCGCGGAGATGACGAGTGTCGCGAGCTATCAGACGAACTTTACCACGGCGTTGAATACATTACAGGCCGGTTTGCCGGATGCTACGATCCTTGTCACGGAAGTCGTGCGCGTGAAGCGCGTTTACGACGTGGGCCGATTGAATCTTGGTTGCCTGCTTCAGTGGGCCACGTTCCAATGGTGCGACAACGTGCTGCGCAACGGCTCGACGCAGCGCAGCCAGGCGGACGCACGGAACATCGAATATAACAATGTACTGCGTTCGATCTGCGCGCAGCGCGGGCTTCCCTTTGACGACGACGTATTCGAGTGGACATTCAGCCGGGGCAATTTGAGTGATATCGACTGCTTCCACCCGGATCGCAGTGGTCAGAACCTTCTGGCGAATATTACCTACAGTGCATCGCGCTTTTAGCGGAAATCTGTAGAATCTGGGCATGATGTGATGCAGTAACCGGGCCTGCGAACCGCTTGGTTCGCGGGCCCGGACTTTTCGCTTCGGCAAACGAGGTCATTATGGTCGCAGTTTCGTTCTTGCGCGTAACGCGCTTCATCTTGCTGGTCGCGTTGGGCGCGATGCCGGCCATGGCTGGGGCCAAGGCTGTATTGGGAATCGAGAAGTTGGATTTCGGCACGGTATTGCGCGGCGACGTGGCGGTAAGCTCGGTTCCAGTCCGAAACGATGGCGACGCGCCGTTCGGCATCATCAAAGTGAACTCGTCGTGTCCCTGCGTCATTGTAGAAGCGCCCACAGGCGAGAAGGCAGTGGTGCAACCGGGAACAACCTACGACTTGCCGGTGCGGTACGACTCCAAGGATCGGATAGGCCCGCAGGGCGCCGTCATCGCGATCATGACCGACGATCCGGAGAATCCAGCCCTGACTTTGGATGTTACCGCTTTCGTTGAGTCGCTTGTCGTGGTGCGACCGCCGAACGGAATCGTGTGGGGATATGTGCCACGCGGAAACTCGCTGAACAAGACTTTGGAGTTCGCGCCGGGCAATACCAAGAACGACATCGAGCTCATCGAGATCAGCGTCTCGCACCCGTCTGTAACGATCGCAACCGAGAAGAAATCAAGGGGAGAAGAGCGCTTCATCTCTGTAAGTTTCACGATTGCGAAAGACGCGCCGCTTGGCATCATCGAAGCGCAACTGGACGCGCGCGTGCGCGTGGCCGGTGAAGAGGCGCAGATTAGCGCGCCATTTCGCGGCGAGGTAATCGGCGATGTGCTCGTGTCGCCGCCCGCGATCATCAGTCCCAAGACGGCGTATACATTGGGGCAGCGCATTTCCGAGATAACGGTGCAGCCGAGTCAATCGGGTGGTACGCTGCCGAAGCTGTTGGGTGCAATGGCGACGGGATCGGTGAAGGCCTTTATCGTTGAGTCCACGGACGACAACAAGCATACGATTGCGGTGCATGCAGGCGACAACGTGGGTGCGGGCCCGCAGAGCGGCGTTGTCCATGTGATGACTGACAGTGCGGATCAGTCCATTACCAGCATTCCCGTCTATTTCAGAATGGGTGCATCCGTTGTCGCAAAGCCGGAAAGCGCCAGCATCCGGGAGCGTGGGAAGCAGGTTGTTTCCATCGCGCGTGCGCAAGGTGGCGCGATGAAGATCACAAATGTGGGCTTCGAGGAGGATATCGTTGCCGTAACGATCGTGCAGGCGGAAAGCGCCGATCCGACCGCACCGGCCAGCATCGAGATTGCGCCGAAGTCGCCGGCAAACCCCGATCGCCTCAGCACAATCGTCGTGATTGAGACGGACGCGCCCGGCGGCGCGCGCATACACGTGCCGGTAGCGATTTTTCCGGAGTGACTTTTCAAGTGCGCCGAATTGCGACGCGGAATTACTACTTGATTGCACCCCCGCTCTTGCCCGATCCTCTGTGACACCGTGACGCAACAAATGTTTCCATGCCGCCAGTGCGGCGCGAAGGTCGAGTACCAACCGGGTACGGAGGCACAGAAGTGCCCGTATTGCGGCGCGGAAAACCTGATTCCAAAGTCCGAAGCGGAAATTCACGAACTGGACTATGTGGCGTACCTCGCCGAGGCCGAGGGCAACGCGGAGACAGTCGAAGAAATCACGGTCAAATGCACGTCGTGCGGCGCGGAATCCACAAAGCCGCCCAACATTACCGCGGGTCAGTGTCCTTTCTGCGGTTCGGATATCGTTGCAACCGCCGCATCGGTTAAGCATCTCAAACCGAAATCGTTGTTACCCTTTCATGTAGATCAGAACACCGCGCGGGAACTGTTTCGCGGCTGGATTCGCAGTCTGTGGTTTGCGCCGAATGCGCTGAAGCGCATGGCGCGGCAGGATCAGGCGATCAACGGCATGTACTGTCCCTATTGGACGTACGACACAAACACGACAACGGCCTACAGCGGCATGCGCGGCGACGACTACTGGACGACCGAGTCGTATACGACCATGGAGAATGGCCGATCCGTGCGGCGGACGCGGCAGGTAAAACGGACGCGCTGGACACCGGCAAGCGGCACGGTGTTCAACCAGTTCGACGATGTGCTTGTTCTTGCAAGCGAATCGATACCGCGAAAATACGCGCACTTGCTTGCGCCGTGGGACCTGGAGCACCTGGTACCGTATCAGGACGCGTATCTCGCGGGGTTCCGCGCCGAGAGTTATCAGGTTGATCTGCGAAATGGATTCGAGATTGCGAAGGGAATCATGGAACCGGAGATTCACGCGACGATCTGCCGCGATATCGGCGGTGATCACCAACGCGTAACCTCTTCTCGATCGCAGTACGACAACATACGATTCAAGCATATTCTATTGCCGATTTGGATCAGCGCGTACCGTTACCGCGGGAAAGTGTTTCGATTTCTTGTGAATGCCCGGACGGGGGAGGTTCAGGGAGAGCGGCCCTGGAGTTGGGTCAAGATTACGCTGGCCATCCTCGCTGCAACACCGTTCGTGATTGCGGTGGTCTACTGGATCGCGGAATCGCAGTAGCGAACCACTGCGTGTTTATACAGATCAAATATTGTTGAGCAGTTCCGCGAGCGCGTCCGCCCAGACAGGATGCGCGTTCAGGCATGGAATGAATTCAAACGCCTCGCCGCCGGCGTTCATGAAATCTTCCCTGGCGCGCATACCGATCTCTTCCAACGTTTCGAGACAATCCGCGGTGAACGACGGGCAGACGACCGCGAGCCGCTTCACGCCCTTCTTCGCAAGCTCCGGCACAACTTCGTCCGTTGCCGGCTTAATCCACGGATCGCGACCAAGGCGTGACTGAAACGATACGGTGTAGGCTTCGTTGGCAAGCCCGAGGCGCGCGGACAACAGCCGGCTGGTGGCCATGCACTGCGCGCGGTAACAATGCTGGTTGGCGTCCACTATTGCATCGCAACATCCTGCGCGCACAACGCAATGCGCGCCATTTCTGTCGCTTTTGCGGACGTGGCGTTCCGGCAATCCGTGATAACTCATTAACAGCATGTCGGGTTTGAACGAATCCAACACCGGCGCGCAGATCGCCACCCATGCATCAATGAACCCCGGCTCCGCGTAGCACGGCGGTAACACGGAAATTGGCGGCACGTTCCATAACGCGGCGGCGCGCCGGTAGACCACTTCGAGCGCGGATCCGTTCGACGCGGATGCATACTGCGGAAACATTGGCGCGACGATCAGGCGATCGACTCCCTTGGCCAGCAGCGCATCGAATCCGGATTCAATCGATGGGTTGCCATAGCGCATGCCGACGGCAAACTCTACATTCGGCATGCGCGATTTCAGCGCATCAACAAGTTCATACGTTTTCACCAGCAGCGGAGAGCCTTGATCGGTCCAAATCTGCGCGTACGCATGCGCAGAATTGGCTGGCCGCGTGCGCAAGATGACAAGGTTAAGCAACAACCACCGCACGATCGGATTAATATCGAGCACCCGTGGATCGGATAGGAATTGCCGAAGATATACCCGGGTTTCCGCGGGTTTCGGGGCGTCCGTGGTTCCCGTGTTGATTAAAAGCACACCAATTTTTTCGTTCTCTACCATGTCCTGCTTCCGTCAGTTCGTTTCACCCGGCGCGTCGCGCCGAATCAGCGGTTGCGCTTCAACACCGGGAACGCGCCGTACAACCGCATCAACCATTTTGTGCTGCGATAGAAAAACACTTCCGCCTCGCCGCGCAGGACCGCGCGTTCGATGCGCTCCGCCACTTCCGATACTGGAATACGTCCTGGTCCTTCGCCCACGCCCATCAACGCGATGTTGACGCAATGCACGCCGCGAAGACCAAGATCCGCGCGCAGCGCGTCGGTCATTGCGTTCACGGCGCCCTTTGTAATGCTGTAAACCGTCTGCGCGGGATTTGCCTTATAGCCGGACAGCGAGGAAACATTCACGACGGCACCGCCACCTTTCGCTATCATCGCTGGAGCGAGAAGACGAATCAACTGAAGCGTACCCGTTACGTTGACTTGGATCTGGCGCTGAATCTCTTCTGTCGATGTGTCGAGGAAGGGCTTCGACGTCACGTCGGCGGCATTGTTAATTAGAATATCGGGGACTTGACCCGCGGAAACCAAGGCTTCGGTCATGCGCTCCAGCGACTTGATATCGGCGAGGTCCGCTGCATGGCACGTTGTACCAGCATGGTCCGCCGCCACTGTCGCGAGCGTGTCTGCATGGCGTGCAGTCAACACCACGCGATATCCTTTTGTGAAAAAATGTTTGACCAGGCCCTTGCCCACGACACCGGTCGCGCCGGTAATCAGCACCGTTTTGGAAATCCCGCTCATGCTTGGGCCTTCCGCGCGACGATGGAAAACTTGTTCGGGAGGCTGCCGTACAACTGGGCCAGTGCGATGACGAAGGGCGCTTTCAACAAACGTTGCCACATGGGAAACACGCGCCGCTCCACTTGTTCGCCTTCAATGTGGATCGGCATGCACGTCGCCTCATATCCAAGCTCGCGCAATACGTCCATCAACTCATTTGGATAGATAGCAGGTTCATTGTTGAAAGGCGCCACACGAAGTGGCGAGTTTGGCGCCTGAGTCAGCCGCACAAATGGATTGCGCGCGTCGGGTTCGACAATTACCAACTGGCCTTCGGCCAGCAGCACGCGGCGCGCTTCGCGCAACAGGGGCGTCCACTTGCCTTCCAGATGGTGCAACACATCGACGCAATACACGGTCGAGAAGGACTCGTCCGCGAAAGGCAGGCCCTCCTGTGCGTCGGATACTACGGATGGCACGCCGCGCGACACGCAGAGCTGTGCGCACCGCCGCGAGACGTCGAATCCGATGACGCGCCCGCCGGTGAGCGCGGCGGCGATTACGCCATCACCACACCCGACGTCCAACGTGCGTTGTTTCGATGGAACGATTGCATCCAGTTTGCGCAGAGATTCTTCGGGGTAGACGTATAACTGTTCCCCCGCCGCGAGCCTGTCGAACAAGACTGCTTGCGGACGCCTCACGCGCCGGGCTTCCTGCCAACATAGAGAATCGCATCACCGCGAAAACGCATGAGAAACCGATGAATCCCGCGGGGAAAGAGATTGCCTGCGATAAACAGATTGTGGTTGTAAGAGGAAAGTTCCAGCGTCTGCATGCCGTGCGATTCAAAAAGAAATTGCATGGCATCGCGCGTGAACGGACGCTTGTGCGTGATGTCGTTCCAGAAGCGAAAGCCGTACTTCATGATATCCGGCACGGTGATGAATACAACGCCGCCCGGCTTGAGCACGCGCCGAATCTCTGTTGCGATCTTCTCCGGGCAGTTCAAGTGTTCCAGAGTGCTCGTCATTGCGAGCAGGTCAATTGAGTCCGCTCCCAACGGGATATGACCGCGTTCGAGGTCCGCGAGCACAAAGTCAATGCCCTGCGCGCGCAGTTCCGGGGCATAGTGCGCATCGAAATCCAGTGCAATGCGTCGGGATACGGCAGGAACCTTATAACTGAGGAACCAACCGTTCCACGCGCCGCAGTCGAGCACGCGCAAGCCGGAACGGCCTTCAAAGAACTCGTCAAGCACCCATTTCAATGACCATATTTTATGACCGGACTGACCGAGCGCCGCGGCCCGTCGGGAAAGCAGACCGATGAACCAACGCTGAAGCGCGTTCGTCTCTTCCAGGCAACATCGCTCGTAGTTTTTCGCGTAGTCCATGCCGTCCGATTTGAATCCGATGCGTTACGAATGGGACAACATCCTAGCCATCCATGAGGCCCCAATCGAATTTACTTCTCCGCTCCACCCCAGGCATACACGGTCATATCGCTGTTCGACGCGGCCTCGACTCTCGTCAGGTTAGATTCGACCCATGCCAAATCCTCAGCAAAGAACGGCCAGTGGTGGAAGCGCCGATGCTCCGCAATAAAGAATCCGCTTGGGTGCGCGGCGACGTAGGCCTTAAAGTCCTCGAGCGACTTCAACCCCTCCATACCGGATTCTATCGTTTCCCAGACGATAATTCTGCTCGGATACCAGTTATCGACACGGCCCACATAGTACAAGGCGGTAATGTACGTCGTGCAGACTACGACGTCGCCGTCGGCGCGTTCGCGAACATAGTGACACGGCTGTCTCCATTGTGGG
>CALEZK010000655.1 GCA_937928585.1 uncultured bacterium
GCACGCGGCTGCGGCCGATCTACATGAGTGCGACCACCGCGGTATTCGGTATGCTGCCGCTCGTGGTGTGGCCGGGGCCCGGTTCCGAACTTTATAGAGGCATTGGCGCAGTGGTGTTGGGTGGGCTGACGCTTTCGACCGTCTTCACGGTATTCCTTATCCCGCCAATGCTATCGTTTGTCATCCGTATGGAACGGAAGCCGTCGGCGTCCGCGGCGAAACCAGAGCGCGCGCCGCTCGCGACGGTTCAGCCGATTGCGAAGTAGATTATCTCGCAAGCCTCTTGAGCCGCATGATTAGCTCTTCCGGGTGATCAGTCTGGATGCCGTTCACGCCCCAGGCGAGTAAATCGTCCCAGCATTCCGTGCCGGCTTCATCCACGATTACGAGCGCGCCAGATTGCTGGCTAGTTTTTACGAAATTTTGCGTGCAGTGTTTCCAGACAGACGCGATGATTCGAGGCTTCTTTTCGGATATCAGGCGCGCGAGGTTTGTTTCGGGTCCCGGGTCGGGCATTTCAAGGCATTCGCCACAGGATTCGCGAAGGCTGTCGAGATTGCTGCCGTTGACGTACCAGATGACTTCATGTTCCATCCCGCGCGCCTTGACCAACTCGACCAGCGCAGGCACGGGCGCGTCCTTCAAATCGAGATAGATGCCAATCTTTCCCTTGCAGAGATCGAGAATCTCTTCAAACGTTGGCACCTTTGCTCCCTTCCACTTCTCCCCCACTTTCGATCCGATATCGAGTGCGCGCAGTTCTTCCAGGGTCATATCCTTGACGCGACCCGTCTGCCCGATCACGTAGGCGTCGATGGTTGCGTTGTGTATGCTGACAAACTTGCCGTCCTTGGTGGTGCGCACGTCAATCTCGACGAAATCGCAGCCGAGCTCTATCGCGCGTTCGTACGCGGCGAGGGTATTCTCCGGAATCCCCTGATGGGCGCCGCGATGCGCTACAACGTAAACACCGCCCTGCTTTGGTGGTTTCAATGGCAAGTCCGCGTGCGCGACGATCGAGAACAGGAAAGCTGCGAGGATCGCAGTCGTTGCAGCGAACTTGCTGTGCATCAGAAGATCCCCCTGTCATCGCGGACGGCGCAGCGCAATTGACACGCGTCGGCCTTGACGTTCAGTTCGTGGAGTTGCCCGGTTTTGAGCGATGGAAGCGACTGCACGACTTCGATGAAGCGCTTCTGCTCCATATCGCTGACGATGCCGCTGGTGAGCGTTACAAATTTATGAATGTAATCGGGGCGCGCGAATGGTTTTGCGCCAAGAGAGTGCGCATTGGCCACGCCCAGTTCATCGGTAATCGAAGATCCGTCTTTGAGTTTAATCTCAACCCTCCCGCCAAAGGCTTTCTCCGCGGGGTCGCTGCTGTGATAGCGCCGGGTCCATTCGGCGTCTTCTTTCGTGTCGATCTTGTGCCACAGGCGGACTGTTTCTGGTCGTCCCGCGCGCTCCGGTGTGTAGCTGTCAACGTGATGCCAGCGTCCATCTTCCAGCGCCACGGCGAAGATATACATGATACTGTGATCGAGCGTTTCGCGGCTTGCCTTTGGATCCATCTTCTGCGGATCGTTCGCGCCCGTGCCGATGACGTAATGGGTGTGATGGCTGGTGTGTATGGTGATGCTCGCGATATCTTCCAAGTTCGGGATTCGCGCGCGCAGCTTGAATGCCAGATCGATCAGCGCCTGTGACTGATACTCCGCGGAATGTTCTTTGGTATACGAGTCGAGAATCATGCGTTTCGGTTCGCCCTTGTCCGGCAACGGGACTTCGTACACACCCTTTGCGCCGTCGAGCATATATGCGATGACGCTGTCCTCGCCTTCATATATTGGCGAAGGACTGCCTTCACCGCGCATCGCTCGGTCCACCGCTTCGACAGACAATTTGCCTGCGTGCGCGGGCGCATAGGCCTTCCAACTGGATATTTCGCCCTTGCGCGATTGGCGTGTGGTGAACGAAACGTGAACCGCCTGCTGCACCGCTTGATAGACAGTTTCGGTGTTCAACCCCAAGAGCGCGCCGATGCCGGTGGCCTGCGCGGGACATAGATGCGCGATGTGGTCTTTCTTGTGTTTATGCAGGCAGATGCCCTTCACCAACGCGATCTGAATCTCGTAGCCGACGAGAATGCCGCGGACCAAGTCCGCGCCAGTCAGCCCGCGTTTCACGCCACACTGTTGTGCCACGGCGAGAATCGGGGGAATGTTGTCGCCGGGATGGGAGTAATCTGCCGCGAGAAACGTGTCGTGCATGTCCAGTTCGCGGACCGCAGTGCCATTGGCCCACGCGGCCCACTCGGCATCAACGCTGCATTCATCGCCGAGTCCAAACACACGGGCGCCGCCCGAGCGCGGATGTGCAACAGCCTGACTGCGCGCATTCGCGACCGGCCCGCGATTGATCGCAGCAAGCGCGACAGCGGCATTGTCGATAATGCGATTGATGACCATGTCCTGTGCCGCCGAATCGATTGGCGAGGGATCCGTGGCGAGTGACGCCAGTTTCCATGCCAACTGGTCTTCTCGGGCCAAGGGTTCTTTCGACGGGTAGACGCGAACGACGTGGTTCTTCATGGTGCTTAGAAATCTTCCTTTTTCTTGTATGAATCCCGCTGATCGGGACGAAGCAGTTCGGCAATATCCGATTTGAGGCGTTCACGCGTGGCGTCGAGCTCGCGCTCCAGCTTCGCGCGTTTCTCCTTCAGTTGAGGCGTTTCCGGTCGTTCGCGCAACGCGGCGTATAGCGCGTCCGCGGCGGCATGCATCGCTTTAAGTTGGTCGTTGTAGATGACGCGCGCGCGATACCGCTGACGCGGCCCAAGCGAGTACTCGCGCGTGACCTTCTCCACGCGATTGGTCACTTGCTCGTCGTACAGCTCCTTCGAGCGACGGCTCAAATACGACTCATAGCGGCTGATTTGCGGGCGCAACAGGCGGGACTTTATCCAGGAATCCAAATCAGCGCGCAAGGCGCGGCGGCGCGGCCCTTTCAGCATGCGATCAGTCGTAGAGCTGTTTGGCATGGCTTTAATGTCGAGCAATCGCTCCTGATAGCGCGCAAACTCGATCGAAAACTCCCGGCGCTGCATGGGCGTCAGGCCCAGCAATCGAACGAGTTGATCGAGCTCTGCTTCATCACCTCCGGCTTCCTTCGCTTCCGAAAGCTCATCGGTCTGAACGGCGGCGGTAACTGCAAGCATGGGGGCAAAAGCGAGAGCAGGAAGAGCCAGATAGTAAATGCACGCAAGCATAAAGAAACAACGGAAAATTGGAGTGCACATAGAACGCTCCTCTTGAAGCTTCATTAACGCAGATACCATGCAACGATTAACAGCCCCAACGAATTGTAACAGATTTCTGTAGCTCGCCAGGCGCAGAACGAATCAAGTTATTCACAGTCACCAGCGGGCCAACTATACCGTCCAAGGCGCGCGGTAATCTCTTCTTGCAAGTGCGTTGGCGGCCTCATCGCCTGGGAATGTTTCGGTTTTTGGATCGAAGCTTATCTGTCGATTCAGGGCGACGCTGATGTTTCCGAGGTGGCAGACGGTTGCAGTCTTATGTCCGTCGACGATGTCGATTGCCGTTTTGGCCTTGCCCTGAATCGCTTCAGCGAAATTCTTGGCGTGAGCCACTTCGAGTTCGCTGCCGCCGTGCTTCTTTGAAGGGCCTTCCGTGGGGAAGAATTCCCAGCCGCGCCGATTGATGATGAGGGTACCTTTATCACCGCCAATTTCCGCGCCGCCACTCATGCCGTTGACCCCGTACTCCGTCCAGAGGCGGAGTTCCCACAACAGGGTCAGATCCGGAAACTGATAGATCACGGTTTGGGTATCCGGCCATTCTTTTGCGTCGTGCGTAACGAAGGTGCCGCCGGCGCCGGCGGCAGACGATGGCAGATCAAGGTTGACGAGCCAGCGCACGGTGTCGATCCAGTGCGCTCCCCAATTGCCCATTTCGCCGGTGCCATAGTCGCGAATAAAGCGCCAATTGTAATGCACGCGGTTCTTGTTGAACGGAACCATGGGCGCGGGCCCGAGCCACATGTCATAATTCAATGATGCGGGCGGCTCGCTATCCGGCACTCTGTCGACTTTGTCGCGAGAATGGGAGATCCACGCGCGCGCGAACGCGCTCTTGCCGAGCCCGCCGCCATCGATAAACGCTTTCGCGTCGATGAAGTGCTGGCCGCTTCTTTGCTGCG
>CALEZK010000656.1 GCA_937928585.1 uncultured bacterium
CTCCGGATGGTTCGCCGCATCAAGCTGACCCGCCGCCAGCATATGCTCGCGAATTTTCTCGCGATCCGCTACTCCAATTTTAGTAAATCGCTCCGTCAGTATCTTCGCGTTCAATACCGCGTCTTGCCACTTCTCTTGCGCAACCGGATCGTCCACTACGAGTTCATTGACGCCGAAATTCAGCTCGAACGCCGTTTTCAGCAGGTCATTCTCCGCAACCGATAGCAAAGCATCATATTTCCCAACATGAATGAAGTGGTTATGCGCGAGTTTCGCCGCAACGCCCGCCTTGTGCGTGATAACCGCAAACACAGACTTTTCGGCGTCGATGGCAAACTCGGTGGCGCCCCCCTGGAAGGGAGCGGCGGCAAGCAAGACCGTTAGCACCAGAATGGCACGCATAAGTCGGACCCTTTCGCTGTATAGGACCCTTCGCGGCCTTGAAAATGCGCGTCAAAACGTGTCACGGTAGGCGCTTCCACAAGTGCAAAAACGCGAAGGACCTTTAAAAATGTCAACCCTTTTGTCACGGCGAACATTCGCCCTCTATTCAACGCTGCTGGCCGTTGCGCTCACCATCTCCGGTTGCGCTACAACCCAGTCAACAGGCAAATCAAGCTATCAAGCGCCTACTGTCGCGCCGGGCGAACTCACCGCGCTCGACAAATACGTCGCTGCGCCGGATCCCAATTACGCGTACACAATCGTCAAGACCGTGCCGGGCGACGGCTACACCGGTTACGTCGTCGAGATGATTTCCCAGCAGTACCTGACCGAGGCCGAGGTCGACAAGCCGATCTGGAAGCATTATCTCACGATTGTGAAGCCGGATACGGTGAAACATTCGACCGGCCTCCTCTTCATCGGCGGCGGCAGTAACAACCGTCCCGCGCCGGAGAACGTGGATGGCGCGATGGTAGCGGTTGCAAAGGCGACAGGCACCGTCTGCACCGAACTGCGTAATATTCCGAATCAGCCGTTAATCTTCACCGGTGACCCCGGCAATGAGCGCAGCGAAGACGAAAGCATCGCCTATACGTGGGACAAGTTTCTGCGCACCGGCGACGAGAAATGGCCGATGCGTCTCCCGATGACCAAGGCCGCCGTGCGCGCGCTGGATACGATTACCGCAGTCTGCGCTTCCCCCGAGGCGGGCGGGGTGAAGGTCGATACCTTCATGGTGGCTGGCGGATCAAAGCGCGGCTGGACCACCTGGACCACTGCAGCCGTGGACAAGCGCGTTATCGCGATCACCCCCTTTGTGATCGATCTACTCAACCTGGTTCCGTCGTTCCAGCATCACTGGCAGGTTTACGGATTCTGGGCCCCCGCCGTCGGCGATTACGTCGCGATGGACCTGATGTCTTGGAACAACACGCCCGAATACGCGGAACTCTTGCGCATTGAGGAACCGTTCAGCTACCGGAACCGATTGACGATGCCCAAATACATTGTGAATGCATGCGGGGACCAATTCTTCATTCCGGATTCGTCGCAGTTTTACTTTGACCAACTGCTCGGAGAGAACTACCTTCGGTATGTGCCAAATACCGATCACTCCCTGCGCGATTCGGATGCCCAGCAGGGAATGATGGCGTTCTACGCGTCGATACTGAACGGCACGCCGCGCCCGAAGTTTTCGTGGAAGATGCTGCGCAACGGCGCAATCAAAGTCACCTGCGAAGACACGCCATCGAGCGTGAAATTGTGGCAGGCGACAAACAAGACCTCGCGCGATTTCCGCGTCGAGAAAATCGGAAAGTCGTGGACCAGCACCGATCTCAAAGAAAAGGGGAACGGTGTATACGTGGGCAGCGTGCCAAAGCCCGAGAGCGGCTATACCGCATACATGGTAGAAATGACGTTCCCCTCCGGCAGCATGATGCCGTTCAAGTTCACAACCCCAGTGCGCGTGATCCCCGATGTGTATCCGTTCGAATATGTAGCCCCGGCAAATCCGCCGAAGGGGTACATCACGTCGAAGCTGGCGTCAAACTGAGTCGCTGCGCGTGACACTTCCTGATCCAATCGCGGTGTGCGTCCAACCCCTGTTGGACGCACTGCCGCTTTCTTCCGCGATGACCCAGCTTGTGGTAAAGCAGGGCGCATCGCCGGAACACTACGCGCTGGCAAAGACAATCATTGGAATGCCAGAAATTGCCAAACGTCCATCGTTGTGCGCGGGCTTGTGGCTTTATGTAGACGAGCTTGACATGAGCCACGAGATCAGCCAGGGCATCAATGGTGCTACGGGGTCGTTCTGGCACGGCATCATGCACCGGCGCGAAGGCGATTTCGGAAACAGCCATTACTGGTTCGCGCGCGTCGGAAAACATCCGGCAATGGCAAAGATTCCCGGTTACGATCCGGACGCGTTCATCGACGCTGTCGAGGCGCGCCACGCGAAGTCACCCGCAGACCTGATTGAACTACAGCGCCAAGAGTGGGCGGCGCTGTTTGCGTGGTGCGCCGCACGGCCCTCGTAACACCCGTTTCCAAACTCCTGTCGTCCCAACACGCGCCTCGCTCGAATTGAGCCGCCGCGGGATGCTATTTTTACTGCAACAAAAAATCCCAAGGCGCACCCCATGAAACTTCGTGTAGCGGCCGTCCAATACCACCTGCATTCAATTGCGTCGTTCGACGCATTCGCGGCGCGCTGCACGCATTACACGCGGCTCGCCGCGGAATTCGGCGCGGAGTTTCTCCTTTTCCCCGAGTTTTTCACGACCCAACTGCTCTCGATTCCGGATGACGACGGCAACGCCCGCGCGATAACTCGGCTGCCGGAGTTCACCGTGCCGTATCGCGCGCTGTTCGAAAAGCTGGCGGCGGAATACAACATGCACATCATCGCGGGAACGCACGTGCTCGAGATTGAAGGCAAACTTCAGAACACCGCGCATTTTTTCTTTCCCGACGGTCGTGTCGTAGCGCAGCCTAAACTTCACATCACGCCAACGGAAGTGACGGAGTGGAACATCGCGCCGGGCGACGACGTGCAGGTGTTCGACACGCCCAAGGGGCGCGTCGCGATGCTTACGTGTTACGACATCGAGTTTCCGGAGATCGTCCGCATTGCGCGCGCGCGCGGCGCGGACGTGATTTTCTGTCCTTCCTGCACCGACGACCTGCACGGTTTCTATCGCGTGCGCTATTGCTGCCACGCGCGCACAATCGAAAACCAGATCTATGTCGTCACAACCGGCACGGTGGGGTCGTTGCCCACAGTCGATTTCATGCGCGCGAACACGGGCCAGGCAGCGATCATCTCGCCAAACGACATACCCTTTCCCCCGCGCGGCATCGTCGCCGAAGGGGAACTCAACAACGACATGATAGTGACCGCGGACATCGATCTCGCGTTGCTCGAAGAAGTGCGCAAGAAGGGTTCCGTGACGACATGGCGCGATCGCCGGACGGACATCTATGGCGACTGGGGATAGGCAATTACGCATGGCCGGGCGGCATGTATAAAAAAGAACTCTTCGTATTCGATCAGCATCGGCCCCAGCGCGCGCGAATCCGAAACTACGGCGTGAACGATTTCGCCGCATTGATCGATATTCAGCGCGAATGCTTTCCGCCGCCGTTCCCTTCCGAGCTTTGGTGGAACGAGGAGCAACTCGCCAACCACATCTCCCTCTTTCCCGAAGGTGCGCACCTGATCGAAGTCGAGGGCGATCCCGCCGGTTCGATCACCGGACTAATCATCGATTGGTCTATGGACGATACCGATCACGCTTGGGCGGAAATCACCGACTCCGGCTACATCCGCAACCATAAACCTGACGGCAACACGCTCTACATCGTGGACATCAGCGTGCGCCCGCGCTATCGGAAACTCGGTCTCGGCAAGCTCCTGATGCATTCCATGTACGACGTCGTCGTTGCGCATAGGCTGGCGCGATTGCTCGGCGGCGCGCGCATGCCGGGTTACCACGCCGTCGCCGCTGCAATGTCGCCGGAGGCGTACCTGCAGAAAGTCGTGTCAGGCGAAATCGCCGATCCCATCGTGACGTTTCTGATGCGGTGCGGCAGAACCCCGGTGCGCATTGCCCGCGAATATCTGGACGATGTCGAGTCCGGCAACAACGCCGTGCTCATGGAATGGCGAAATCCGTTTCTAAACAACGCAAGTGATGCGCAATGACGCAGTGGGACCCGGAACTGTACGATGCCAAACACGCCTACGTTTTCGCGTACGGCAATGAAGTGGTCGAAATGCTCGCGCCACAACCCGGCGAATACATCCTCGATCTGGGGTGCGGTACCGGGCATCTCACGCAGACCATAGCCGATCGCGGCGCACGCGTGCATGGCGTCGACAGCTCCGCCGAAATGATCGCCCAGGCCCGCGCGCAGTTTCCCGATCGCTTATTCTCCATTGCCGATGTACGGACCATGCGCTTCGCCGAACCGTTTGACGCCGTTTTTTCCAATGCCGTCCTGCACTGGGTGCTGGAGCCCGAGCAAGCAGTGGAATCGATTGCCGTGGCCCTAAAACCCGGAGGCCGATTCGTCGCCGAATTCGGCGGCAGCGGCAACGTCGACATCATCCAGCGGGCGATTCGCAACGCGCTGTCAGCCTGTGGCGTGCAGCCAAACGCCATATTCCCCATCTGGTACTTTCCGGGTATCGCCGAGTACGCGCAAGTACTTGAACAAAAAGGCCTTGAGCCGCTCTGGGCCGCCATGATACCCCGCGAAGTCCGGCTGGACGACCCCAAAACCGGACTGCGCGATTGGGTGCGAATGTTCGCCGGAAAAGCCGTGCAAGCCGTTCCCGGAAAAGAACTTGAAACGTTTTATTCCCGCATCGAGTCGGAATGCAGGGTACAATTGTATCGTGATGGCGCGTGGCACGCCGACTATCGCCGGATCCGGGTCGTAGCCCGGAAGCGGGGTGAATAGCCGGAGTGTCGGACGCGTCTGGATCGCCATACAAGGGGAAGTTGTAGTCCGTATGTGGTTTCGATTCGGGGCAGTAGTGTTCGTTCTGACCGCGACATCTTGGGCGCAAGCGCCGGATGGCCGCGATCCCGCAGGCCCGCGCGTGGGCCCATATTACGATGTGACAATCGTCCTTACCGACGTGCGCGCCGACCTCGACCACCTTACCGCCGGCGGCTATAACATCACCTCGGTGGACGGCAACGTCGCGACCCTCGTCGCCACGGCAGAGGAATTGCTCTGGCTCGGCGCAGATGGCTACGACATCACCCGCGCGGACGAACAGAATCCCGGCAGGGCATCGAAACGCGGCGGCAAAGGCTTGGGCGTCTATCACTCCTACGCAACGCTCACTTCAGAACTGTCCACCTACGCATCAACCTACGCGTCAATCTGCAAATTGGAAAGTCTGGGCCAATCCACGTTGGGCCGCGAGATTTGGGCGCTGAAGATCACCGATAAACCAAACAAACAGGAAGCGGAGCCTGAGTTCAAATACGTCTCGACGATGCACGGCGACGAACTGGTCGGCACAGAGATGTGCCTGTATTTCATCGACGAACTGCTCACAAACTACGGCACCGACAATCGCATCACGACGCTGGTGGATACAACCGAGATTTGGATCGTGCCGTTGATGAATCCCGACGGCCTTGAAGCGGACTCGCGCTTCAACGACGACGGAATCGACCTGAACCGCAATTTCCCGACCTGGCCAGAACAGTTTTCCGGAACGATATACGATGGCGCACCATTGAACGCCGCCGGGCGGGCGCTTGAAACACAACGCGTCATGGAGTGGAGCGCGAACAACAGCTTCGTGCTATCCGCGAACTTCCATGGCGGCGCGCGCATTGTGAACTACCCTTACGACGATAACGATCTCGGCTCGGGCGTGGATTCGCCGACCGCGGAAGACGCGCTGTTCCGAGATCTCGCCCTGCGGTATGCAACGCCGAACACGCCGATGTCCACCAACTCGGTGCCAACAACCAGCAACGGCATTATCAACGGCGCGCTGTGGTACGAGATAACCGGCGGCATGCAGGACTGGAACTACCGATACCTCTCGTGCAACGACGTAACGATTGAGTTGTCCGAAAACAAATCGCCCAACGAAAGCAACCTGCCCGGACTCTGGGACAACAATCGCGAGTCCATGCTCGCCTATGCCGAGGCAGTCCACATCGGTATTCGCGGCATAGTGAAAGACAAGACGACGAAAGATCCGATCTACGCGCGCATACTCGTGGACGGGAATCCCCAGCCGGTATTTACAGATCCCGACAAGGGCGATTACTACCGTCTGCTCCTGCCGGGCACATACACAATCAAGGTCTCCGCGCCGGGCTACAAGCAGAAGAAAGTAAAGAACGTCATCGTCACCAACAACGGGGCAGTACAGGTCAACGTGAAGTTGAATCCCGCCGCGTTCAAGACCGATCTGAACGGCGACGGAAAAACAAACTCAATCGACATTCAGCGCGTCGTAAGCGCATTGCTCACAAATCCCGAAGATGAGGCATGCGACGTGGACGACAACGGCACCGTCGACGTTTCAGATCTGCAGCATGTAGTCGTCGCGGTTCGGTAAATCTGGCATCTCGAGCGACACGCGCACAGTCACTCTGGGAATCGTGAGAAATCTACCACGTTCCACGTTGCGCTCCGAACGAAAGACAAAGATCCGCCACGGCGCTCCCTGGGTCGATACACCCTTCCCGCATTCAACCCTGTACGGGTTGCAGCAGTCATCCCAAACACGCTAAGAAAGCCGGCCATGACCAGGATTAAAGTGACAAGCACGACCTCGAAAAAATAAAAGTAGCGGATTGCAGATTACACCCTGAGGTCCTTACGGAAGGTGATTACAGAATCGTTAATCGTGCACCCCAGGTTTTGCACGCTCCGTTGCAGCGAATGGTTCAGAATATTCGTCGCAATCGAACCATAACGCGCGCCGCCTTCCGCCAAATGCCCCAACACGCTCGCGGTCATCCGCCGAAAGAGCCCCTTGTTCCAGAAGCGCGAATCCACCGCCCCGAGTTGGTTCAGCTCGCAATTCACGCCCGTGATGCGCTCCAACTTCTTGCGATGCGTCCAAAACGTAATGCCGACCACTTCTCCCTCATGACGCGCAATCCACACG
>CALEZK010000657.1 GCA_937928585.1 uncultured bacterium
GGCTTACTGGGAGAGGGGATCACCGCACTTGTGACGTTCGACACGCCTGAGGCTTGGGCGATTGTTGAAGAAGTCGCGAACGGTGGAAGCATTGCACGCAAAGAAACGGTTGAGCGCGTGCTCCGGGAGCTAAATAAATCGTTTTCTCCAGGGAATTCAAACCAACCAGAACATTAGTCCAATGGCGGTCGGAGTCGAATGCGCTTTCCTTATTGGGATCGCGGGCGATCTCATTTGTGGATAGGAACCAGCCACAGCCGAACTGGAAACCCCATATGAATTGCATGTCTTGCAGCAATATTCGGGCGAAGGCTTGGAAGTTGTCGGCGCAATGCGGCATGATCACGCATGGGCAAGAATGTTGAATCCGGGGTTCCGACCCGACTGCGTGTCGCAACACTGGTTGTACTCGTCGCGATGGCATTCAGTCTTGGGGTGATGCTGTACCGTGGCGCGGGGCTGCGGTTCGTCAGCGGATCGTGGGCCGCGCTTGCGGTAGACGCTTCGCAGGGCGTGTTATACCGTCCACTGATGGGGCCGCTGGGATATGGCGGTACGCGATACATGCCGTTGCACTTTGTGTTGCACGGCATCTCGATTCGAGCAATAAGCGACGCAGTCGCAGGCGGCGCACTGATTACCGCGCTATCGGCCGCGGGGCTTTTGACCGGCGTATACGCGCTGTTACGGGCACGGGATGTGCCGCGGGCCTGGGCCATATGCGGCGCCGTCTTGTCACTTGGCGCAATAGCGAGTCAGCTCGCCATCACCACCATTCGCGGCGATCTCCTGCCCGCGGCCTTGAACGTATGCGGACTTGCGGTAATCGCGCGCACATCGCGCGGCGGCGCGACGCACACCGCAATCGCCGCGTTGCTGTTCGCGCTGGCATTTTCCGCGAAGGTTACGACCTTGTTCGGTTTGGCAGCATGCGTCACATTTCTGCTAAGTGAGAAACATCGAACGGCGGCGGTTCGTCTCGCAGGCATTAGCGTATTGGGAATTCTTGCGATGGCGACCACGATCTACATGGCGAGCAGCGGCCGCGTACTCGAATCGATGTCTGTTACGGGTTCGGGCGGTGCAGGCCTGGGCGATATTTCGCTGGCCCCGATTCGCTTCGCCATGTTCGCCTGCATCGACTTGGGATTCCTTCCTTTTTTTCTCGCGGCGAGCATTGCACTTGCTTTGCAGTGGCGTTCCGCGCGAAGAGACCTGTTAGCGCATACATTCACGTGGACACTTGCTGCGACGGTGTTTATTTTTGGCTCGCCAGGAATCGACTTCAATCATCTGCTCGATCTGCATGTGATCGGCGTCGTTTTGCTCATTGACCGCATGTTCAAAGGCACTTTGTCTCCGTTAACCGAACGCATGTTCACGGCATCTGGCTATATCGCCGCGCTGGCGGTGCTGGTGGTATCTGCTTTGGCGTGGTATGCGTTTCCCGTGCCGTTGAACGACGACCGGCGCAATGCATACGCGTTGGCGAAAGATCCGAGCGGGCCGGTGTTCTCCGAAGATCCGTGGGTGCCGATCCTGGGAAAAGAGCATCCTTTCTTGCTGGATCCGTTTAATTTACGGATTGCATGCCAGCGCGATGAAGCTGTAAAGGCGGACTTGTGGAAGAAAATTGAGGACCACTATTTCAGCGGTGTCGTGATCACACCGATTGAAGACCCGAAGACCAAAGCGTTTCAACTCGATGGACGTTGGATAGGGAAAACCTACTATGGGGAGATCCATTTCCCGCCCGGATTCATCGAGCACCTTTACCAACACTACAAACCCGCCGGGCGATTTCATTCGTACCTTGTGTTGAAACCCAACAACCAGGGCGTGTGACCTAATCTACGAACGTAAATTCGTTCGAATTGAAAATGATGCGGCAAACGCTTGCGAGGCCTGAATTCTGGGCGTGTTTCAACAGCACATCACGCTCCGTCGGTTCTGGGCTGCGCCCGAGCGCGAGGTGGAACGCTGTTTCAATCTGGTTCGGAAGGTCCAACGCCGTTGCCTGCACGCGTTCGGCGAGAAACTCAGACTGTCTGACGACAAAGGGGTTGTTGAAAACGGCCAGAGCCTGAAGTGCGGTGATGGTATTGTTTCGCGCAGGGACGTTTTGGGATGGATCGGCGCAGTCGAGTGTTTCCATGAACGGATCCGGCACGCTTCGAACGACGAACCGGTAGACGGACCGGCGAAATGATTTTGGATCATTCACGTCGAATTGGTCGTAGTAATAACCCGGCGAATGGTCGTCTTTGAATACGAATAGATCGTAGCCAGGACCCCCCACTGTCAGATCCAACTTGCCACTCACAGCGAGTACCGCATCGCGCAAAGATTCCGCGTCCAGTTGGCGACTGTTCATGCGCCACAGGAGTTGATTGCCAGCATCGGCTTTTTCACCGGCCGCTGTGGCGCGCGACGATTGGCGGTATGTGGCGCTGGTTACAATTTTTCGGTGCAGCCACTTCAGGGACTGGCCATTGTCGAGAAAGGCTTTCGCCAACCAATCGATAAGTTCCGGATGCGTCGGATACGCGCCCATATGCCCGAAGTCGCTGGGCGTGTCGACAATGCCGCGTCCGAAGTGATAGTGCCAAACGCGATTGACGATGCTGCGCCATGTAAGCGGATTCGAGGGACTGGCGAGCCACTCGGCAAGCGCGGCGCGGCGCTTGCCTTCGTCATTGGGATCGTCGACCGTGAATGGCGCTTCGCGCGCTATAGCCAGCGCGCCTGGAACTGCTTCTTCGCCTTTTTGATTCACGTCGCCGCGAATCAACACATGAATTGGACGCGGACCGCCAGCCGGCGTGAACGAGCCCTCGGGACGAAACTCGGTCGCGGCCGCGTAGGTCATCTGGGGCGATGGCAATGCCGCTATTGCGTCTTCCACGGACTTGAGGCGATCGCTTACTTTATCGCGTTCCGCGCGCAGGGAAGGCTCTACGAGTTGATCCATGCGCCCGATTCGCTTGGATTCCAACTCTTTCACGCTGACTTCGAGGGCTTCCGCCGCTTCGGTCGCGCCCGCGTTTTTGATCATCGCGCGTCGACTGTTGAATCCGTCTACCAGGTATTTCGTCGACCAGCGACCGCCTTCAATTGAATCGAGTGCAGTCACGTTTGCGCCGAGCGCGATATCCTTTCCATCCGAAGTTACGCGCAGCTCGGCGAGAGCGAACGCGAAGTCGGAGGTGCGCTCCCAAAGCCTCGTGGCAGTCACGCGCACATAACGCGCTGCGAGGCCTACATTGTCTACGCGATAGGGTGTATCCGCTGCATTCGGAAAGTCGGATTTGGTTTCGTCCACGACAACGCGCGCAATGACGAACTCTGGGTCGTCGGAGACTTCAATCTTGAAGCGAACGGGAAAACCAAACCCCGGCGTGTCGGGAAAGTCGGTGGGCATTGCGGGAATGAGGTGAATGGATCCGATGGCCTGAGAGGCACCTAGATCCACTTGCACCCATTTCGTGACGTCACGTGTCGATTCTATGGCGCTGTGATAGCCATTGCTTGGGCTTTGCGACAGATTCTTGAGTTCAGCGCGGAGCGCCGCAATTTGCGCGTCGATGGCCGTCAATTCCGGATCGGAAATTTCGGCATAAACGGCGTCGATTTCCCTGGCTCGGGCGGACAGGGTCCGGCGCTCGGCATTCAATGCGACGCGTTGCGCGTAGACTGACGGGTCGCGGTCGAC
>CALEZK010000658.1 GCA_937928585.1 uncultured bacterium
ATAGTGCGCTGGTCATCCATTCTCCGTAGTCCCACTACCGTACCTGCGGCGGCAAGCACTGCGCCTGCGACAAGCGTGGATCCCGGTAATATGCCTTCGGCGATATGCATGCGCTTACTTCATATCTACCGCGCGCACCCACATGAGCGCACCCGATTCCACATCGGCAGGTTTCCCGTCGGGACCCGGCAACGTTTCGATTCCGTCCACCAAGGCCGCAAAACCCCACCACCCCGCGCGTGGCAGGCCATAGGCGAACACGCCATTTGCGTCGGTCTTCATCGTCTGCGTGATAAAGGCGTCATTTGGCGCGGTCACCTGTTTAGGTTCGTTGTAGAACTCGACTTCGACGTTGATATCGGGAACAGGCTTGCCGTTTGCCTCCACGACGCCGCGAAAAATGTTTCCCGTCCAAAGGCCAAGCGGGCGCGCAAGCGGCCTGATTTCTACCGGAAACCCGACAGACTTGTTCCAGCCGGACCATGAATTGAATCCCCCGACCAGAACCTTCGTGTAATGCTTGATGTAGGTGTTTTCTCCAGCCTCCCAATAAGGGGCCGGTTCGATGTAGAAGAGGTGGCCTCCGGGTTCTTCAACCAGGTATGTCGCGGTGAACGCAGACTTGCCATCGACTACGACGGGGCTAAGCAAGCTGAGAAGGTCCCTTCTTGCATTGCCAACAAACACACCAAACTGTTTCGGCGTGTCCATCGCCATGACCGGACCGCCTTCCATCGGGTGCGTGAATTGAATTGTAAGATCCACGCGATTGTGTTTTGGGTCGGTGACCATATCAGTGGATGGAATAAGGACCTGGAAGTGCGCCAGCGCATCAAGAGAGACGACAGCGCAAATCGAGAACATCAGCATCGCGCGGACGAAAATTTGCGGCAAGGCCATGTGCAACTCCGGTATTACAATTCTCAAAATCGTAACACGGGGTGGGGTCGGAGTAAAGCCTCTCTTCGCGCGGCGTTATTCCCCCGTTGCCTGGGCGATTGCCTTGTCGTAGTACACCCGAGCAGCGTCGTAGGCGGCTTTTGCGGCTGGCCGTTCCGCCTCGCGAATCTGCGGTTCTTTCATTTCCCAGCAGCGATCCACCGCTTTGCGGCACCATTCCGCGCTTTTCTTCGAGGCCCTGATTGGTTTATCGCCGACTTTTACAAAAATCGGGTTCGTATGGCTGCTTGGAAGCACGCGAATTGCGATCCAGCTCGAGTGCTCAATTGGGAAGTCAAACCGAACCTTGCGCAACTTGCCGTCGGCTTCAATAACCTCGCGCGCAACAGGTTTACCATTGACAATTAGCTCGACGGGCACCGTGCGTGTCGTGCCGATGCGGGCCTTCTCAATATGCCAGTACGGGGCTGCATTGGGCCGTTGCTTCGATAACGCTTCTCCCACCGCATCTTGTTGCTCGGGCAGGAACGCCGCCACGCGCGCGCTGACGTTTACATTGCGGGGCTTGGATAGATTCAGCGTGCTTCCTTTCTGCCCCATAACGATACCATCCGCTTGAAAGTCGAGAATGTGAGACTTGCCGTCGCACACATAGTTCTCGCCCAGCTTGAGCTTCTCGACATATGCATCGAAGTCGAGTTTTCCCTTGAGCGGCGCATAGCTGCGCGCAATGCCCACGCGTTCGTCATAGATGCATGGAAAATCTGTCTCGCCGCTAATGCGTGTGGTAACGCCCGTGTTGAGCGTGTGGTACCAAATATTGAGTTCCCATAGATACGGCGTATCGCCAGCGCTGATGAAATCACAGGCTCCGAGCGGGCCCGTCACGATGTATTCGTTAGCGCCTATACCGTCGAATTTCGCCATCACGTAGTTCGGCAACTCGGTAGTGGGTTCGAGCGGCTCAAGTCCCCAGCCGGAATGCGAATAGCCAACTACTGCGCCTTGCTGTTGACCCCATTGCAGCACCGGCATGGTCCAACTCGGCCATTCTTCGATCTTGGTCGTGTTGGTGTAGTCATCCTCTTTGAGTCGAAGCAGGCAAAGGTGGCCTGCATGACTTGACGGGAAGCCCGAGACTTCTACGTCGTACCGCATGACATTGTGCGGGGTTGAAAGCGGGTCAATAGAACCATTGAAATACGTTTTCTGGTGGTACCAGCATGGGCCCCAACTCAACACACATGCGATATTCAGATCCTCGCCGAGCGCCTGCCTGAACATCGCTTCCGGGCTGACTCCTGCCTGCGGACTTTCATAGTGGGAACAACCGCCACCGTGAACGTGGTGATCCGCGCTGTACCACCCCATTTTGGCGAGATGAATCCATCGTTCGAGTTTGAACGATGCCTCGTGCTCGGTGACACCTTCAGGAACTGTCAGTGTCGTCTCGTTTGCGAGATACTCTGGCCCGCGCGTGTACTCGACGCGATATTCGCCCGGGGGAAGCATGACATGTTCGCCGTCGGCGCGATAAATCTGGGGCTGGAAGAAGAAGTCGGGGTATTCATCTTCCTCCGCGAGTCTTCGCGCTGGCAATGGATATATGCCGGTAAAGTTCTGCCCCTTCGTCAAGAGCGCACCGGGCGGTACACCCTGGGCCATCTGCTGTCGATAGTCTGGTTTTATGCTGCCGGCATAGTCCGCTTCCTGCGCGACGCGTTCAATGTTATCCGAAAACACAAAAGAGCCCATCGTCGGTTTTCCATCGTGGTCTTTTACACGTAGCACCACTTTCACGGCGGGCTTGCACTCGAAAAGTATGTCCAACTGGTCTCGGAAACCAAGATCTTGTGTGCCCTGACCAATGTTGAACCCGATGCGTGCTTCTCGACTGCCTGCGTCCTTCGTGTAAATCTGAACTATGGCATATTCCAATGGAAAGCCGGACAACAGCGCGTTCATCGGGCGCCGATGGTACATTTTGATTTCCAAGAACCGTTGGGCGACTTCTCCCGGAGTTATGAGGTTGTCTTTTTTTGGTTCCGGGGCACCGGTCGAGCGGTGGAGTAAGGGGTCCGTATTGGGGCTTTCGGGTAGCAGTTCGGCGCGCGTGCCTGCTTCGTTATGAACCTTGACGAGGTAGCTGGTCCAACCATTTTGCATTAAGGATGCAGCAGCTGGACCGCGGTGGACCTTCACGCGCATTTCCGGATTAATATGGACGAGTGCAAGGCAGTAAGGGTCGAGCACGGCCTGAACAGCTACCGACGTTTCCTCAGACGGAGCGGCGTCCGCCAAGGCCTTAAGCTTGGCCACATCTTCGGGTTTCAGGCTACTACCCAGAAAAGCGAGCGCGTCACTGAGCCGACTGGCCTGCGCAATGACAGGCTGGGGCTCAAGCCCCTGCACGGTGTACATTTCCTGGCCAGAAGCCAGCGGGATGACCGAAAGTGCGAAAATTACAATGGCTGAGAAGCGCATGGAACGTGTCCCCCATCGAATGAACTTTTGGAATCGTGACGGGCTGCCCTCGCTAGATGATAGCAACTAGCCCGGCGGGATTAAATGAGTTTCGCGCGGTCAACAGTCTATTCTTTTTCCATGACATGTGCTAGACTGCGGGACGAAAGACACCGATCACGAAAGGGGAATTGTATGCGGTCGCTTCGTCAACTGATCAGTGGGGCATCTATCGCAGCGGTAGGCTGCCTGATAGCTGTACCGGCCTTCGCACAGGAGGAACCAGGAGCATCGCCCGAACCTGGCGATAATCCAGCCGTCGAAACGGTCGAGGTCTCGCCGTCGAGTGCGGAAACTTCCGTTGAAGCAGCCCCGACTACAGACAGCGCGACAACCACCCCGGGCGTCTTACCAAGCCCTCTGGATTCTTCCGCAAGCCCGAGCACAAATAGCATCGAGCAGCGAGTCGACAACACGCGGACAAACGAAGCCATTCGAGTCGCGCCCAAATCGCGCAAGAATGTCTATCGCATTGACAACCTGCCGAATAAACCGCGCGTGAAGCCGATTGCAGTGATCAAAGGGCCTGTTTCACCTTGGGGATATGCAACCCGATATGCGCAGGGTGAAGTTTCACGTCCATCAGCAAAGGAACTCTCCGGCACTGATTCAGCGCAGCCAGGCGCCCGTGGCCGACAAGGACAGCAGCAGGGTGGTCCGGTCCGCATAGGTGGTGGTCGACGCGCTGCACTAGAAGGCGAAGAGAATTAGAATCTGAAATGCTGTCGAATGACTTCGCAGGCGCGCCTGCGAAGTCATTCTTTTTCTGGCCCGTCTGACTTCTGCGACTCGTCTTCGTGAGCGGTCCACCAGTCTTCTCGAGATAGGGCGTTCCAGTAGGCTTGTTCGAAAATCAGCGAAAACTTTCGCAGGCTGAATGGCTTGGATATATACCCGTCTGCGCCCGCACGCAAGGCTTCGGACAGCGGATGCGCTTCTGTGTACCCTGTCATCAGAATAATGCCAATGCGAGGATACTTCCCGCGAGTTTGGCGCAAAAGTTCGAATCCGTTAATTCCGGCCATTTCGATGTCGCTTATGACGAGATCATATTGATCGTCATCCAAGTAAACGAGCGCATCGCGCCCGTTCTTCGCCGTGCGAACAGAATAACCGCGCGATTCCAGGTACGCCCCGAGTAAATCAATTACGCCGGGGTCATCGTCGACAATGAGAATCTTTAGATGTTTGATCATGGTGCCGGGCTCCACCCCCGAATCCACAGCACACCGAGCCCCCGCTCGCGATGCTCAACCTACCCTTGCGCGTCTTGGGCGAGTCGCTGGTCTTTTATTTTCATTAGCCGGCTTGTGTTCGAGCGTTCCATCTCGTCCAGCTTGTTCTTGATGTACTTAATCGTCTCGCGCATGCGCGGTATAAACGAATGTTCAAGTGCGTTTACACGGCGACGGGTCTTCTCGATTTCTTCACACAGCCTGCGTACAGCTTCTTCCCTTTCGGCCATAAGCAGCAACTTCGGCATGAACTCTCGCAAACCTTCTATGGCTCGGTCAAGTTCAATCGAGGTGTGAATCGCGCTGTAGCCGCCTTGTATCTCACCAAAGACGACTTCAAGGTGTGGAACGGAAACGCTCATGACACGGCGCATCGAGCGTGTTATCGCAAGATCTTGCCGGGTGTTCTCCAATGCGTCTTCGGTAATCAATCGTGATGAGGTGACCTCGGCGAGCACAAAGAGCTTCAACACGCGCGGCAGTTCCGAATCGACTGCTAACCGGAGTTCACGATAGCTCTGCGCGATCTGCATGAACTCTTTCATCAACCCGTCAAGCTTGTCTTTCAAGAGCTTGTGGCCGCGCACGGCTACCTGAAGCCGCTTACGCAACCGCAGCATCTCCATGCGGGTCGGATTGACTGCCAAACGCGTCGCCATGGCGCGTGTTTACCCTTGCCCTTTGTGCGGGTGATACTTCTCAATCCATTTATCCCGCACGCGTTTAAGCTCGTTTCTCGGCAGCATCGCGAGTAACTCCCAACCAATTCGAAGGCTTTCTTCGACAGTACGGTTTTCGTTCTCCCCCTGTGTAACAAATCTGTCGTCAAAGGCATCTGCGAACTTGACGTAAAGGAGGTCTGCCTCGCTCAACGCGGACTCACCCAACACCACCGCAAGTTCCTTGGCGTTCTTGCCTCGCGCATAAGCCGCGTAAAGCTGGTTCATCACATCACCATGGTCTTCGCGCGTTTTTCCATCGCCGATGCCCTTGTCCTTGAGGCGCGACAGAGATGGCAGCACGTCGACCGGCGGATAGATACCCTGCGCGTGTATCGAGCGGCTTATGATTACCTGTCCCTCGGTGATGTAGCCGGTCAGATCGGGAATCGGGTGCGTCTTGTCGTCTTCCGGCATGGTTAGCACCGGAATCTGCGTAATGGAACCGTTGCGATCCTTAATGCGGCCCGCGCGTTCATACAGGGTCGATAAATCCGTGTACAAATAGCCTGGGTATCCGCGACGGCCTGGCACTTCCTTGCGGGCCGCGGAAATTTCGCGCAACGCTTCGCAATAGTTCGTTAGATCGGTGAGAATTACAAGTACGTGCATGTCCTTTTCGTATGCGAGATACTCCGCCGCCGTCAACGCCATCCGCGGCACCGCGATGCGTTCAATGGGCGGATCGTCCGCGAGGTTCATAAACAGCACGGCGCGTTCGAGCGCACCCGTGCGACGAAAGTCGTCGATGAAAAACTCGGACTCTTCAAACGTAATGCCCATCGCAGCGAAGATAACCGCGAACTTGTCTCCTGTCTTGAGCACGCTTGCCTGACGCGCAATCTGCGCCGCCAGGCGAGAATGCGGCAACCCCGATCCACTGAAAATCGGAAGCTTCTGACCACGAACCAGCGTATTTAAGAGATCAATCGTAGAAATACCGGTCTGGATAAACTCGTTTGGGTAGTCCCGCGCATAGGGATTCATCGGATTGCCGTTGATGTTGATCCACTTCTCGGGAATGATCGCAGGGCCATCATCGATCGGGCGACCAAATCCATCGAAGACGCGGCCGAGCATGTCCGGAGAGACTGCGAGTTCAAGTCCTTTGCCCAGGAATTTGACCTTCAAGTCCTGCGGGGAAAGCCCGCTCGTACCCTCGAATACCTGCACCAGCGCCTTGCTGCCGCTCACTTCAAGCACGCGCCCTCGCCGCATCGAGCCATCTGCTTCCCGGATTTCAGTAAGCTCTCCGTAGGTAATGCCTTCGACGCCGTCAACCAGGATGAGCGGCCCTACAACCTGCTTGACGGTGCGGTATTCTTTTGTGATCGCAGCCATGTTCCTGATCTACCCTTTACGTTGTTGGCACTGCGCGTATGTCGGCGTCGATTTTTTGTTCGAGCGCGGCAAATCCGCTGGAATTGTCTTCGGCAATAAGTTTTGCTTTTGCGATGTCATCAAGCACGGAAAGATTCAATAGCGCGTTTAGCCCGGCGCCATCCTTCAATGCCGCGCGCGCGTCATCGTAGTAGCGGAGAATGATCTTCAATAATCTCAGTTGTTTGCTGAGTGACGTATAGCTGTCCCGTTCGTCGAATGCGTTCTGGTGAAGGAAATCCTCCCGAATCATCTTCGCCGCCTGCATCAGCAGACGATCATCGTGGGCGAGTGCGTCCATGCCGACGAGACGCACAAGCTCTTCCAGTTCGGCTTCGCGTTGCAACAGCGCCATCGCGCGCTTGCGGATTGATTGCCATTCGCCGTCGAGATGGGCGCCGGCGTAAGCGTCGATCACTTCTTGATAAAGCGAATAAGACGTTAACCAGTTGATTGCGGGAAAGTGGCGCGCAAACGCAAGTTTGTCATCAAGACCCCAGAAGACTTTTACAACGCGCAAGGTCGCCTGGACGACCGGCTCGGACATATCGCCACCCGGGGGCGATACGGCGCCGATGAGCGACAGTGAACCGGGGCGCTTGTCCGTCCCAAGACACAAGACATTGCCCGAGCGCTCGTAGAAACTGGCAATTCTTGAACCCAAATACGCGGGATATCCTTCTTCGCCGGGCATCTCTTCGAGTCGCCCTGAAATCTCGCGCATGGCTTCGGCCCACCGACTCGTGGAGTCCGCCATTAGCGCCACCGAGTATCCCATATCGCGAAAATACTCCGCTATCGTGATTCCAGTGAAGACGCTTGCTTCGCGCGCGGCTACGGGCATGTTTGAAGTATTGGCCACCAGCACAGTGCGTTCCATGAGCGGTTCGCCGGATTCTGGATCCTTCAGATGAGGAAACTCCATCAACACATCAGTCATCTCATTGCCGCGCTCACCGCAACCCACATAAACAATTATGTTTGCATTCGACCATTTCGCAAGCTGATGCTGTACGACGGTTTTGCCGCTGCCGAATGGTCCGGGGACGCAAGCAGTCCCGCCTTTCGTTAGCGGGAAAAACATGTCAATAACGCGCTGGCCGGTAACCAGGGGTTCGATAGGTGGTAGTTTTCGGGATACTTTTCGTGGGTGTCGCACTGGCCAGCGCTGCACCATGGTGACGTTCACGGATCCGGTCGCGCCTTCAATCACGGCGACAGTCGTTTCCACGTTGCCGGATACCGGGCTGATTTGCCTTACTTTTCCCTGAACGCCAACCGGCACGAGGATCTTATGAAGGACAAGCTTACTTTCCTGCACCGTGCCAAGAATATCGCCGGGCTCGACGGCATCGCCGATCGAGGCCACCGGCACAAAGTCCCAAATGGCGGCACGATCGAGGGCAGGGCTTTCAGCGCCACGAACGATGAAATCGCCGGTGTCTCGCGCAAGTTTGTCGAGTGGGCGTTGAACACCGTCATAAATCGAGCGTATCAGGCCGGGACCCAGCTCCACACTTAGCGCTTCGCCAGTGCGAAATACCGGCTGGCCAGGTCCGATTCCTTCTGTCTCTTCGTAGACCTGAATCGAGAACTCGTCTCCCCGTATTTCGATTATCTCGCCAAAGAGCCGCATCTCGCCGACGCGCACCATCTCAAACATGCGCGCGCCACCCAAGCCACGGGCCACAACGAGAGGCCCGGAAACTTTTATTACTTCGCCCTGACTCATGCTCACAGAACGAGTCCCCTTTTTTTGATCGTTAGACCTACGGTAAAACTGGGCAAAAAACAGAATCAATGCACGGGGCGATCGCGTCAATCGCGCGCATCACGTGCCTTGTTGCTGTTTTCCCAGAATATCCACGCCAATCGACATCTCAATCATTTTCTTCATGCGTTCAAAGCTCGTGTGCATACTTCCCTCGTGCGTCGGAATCACGGTGAGAATCGTGTCGCTTCGGCCACGAAATGCGTCCAGAGCATCTGGCGCTTCGGCGGCGATGCTCTCAGTAACAATCGCCAGCGCGATATCGGTTTCGCGGGAAAGGCGATTCAATTCCGCGCGAAGCGTGACCGCGTCATTACATTCCACGATCTCGAATCCGGCTCCCTTGAATCCGAGTATGAAACGCTTCTCCCCGACCGCTACTGCTCTAAGCATGAGTTCTCCGCAGTCTGGGCTTGAGCATATCGCCGTCAATTCTGCTAAGTCGGCCGCAAACCGCCAGCTTCAAGTTATAGGCCTCTGTAGCCAACGCGCAGAGAAATGAAAATACTCGCTCGGGTCCGGACACTTGACCCTGACCACGGCGCGCGTGGTCAAACAGCATGTTGTCAACGGCGAGTTCAAACTGTTGTGGCGAGCTATTCGAAGTGGACTCTGCATGTTCGCTTACAAGCCTGCTCAACGCTGTAGGCAATACATCGGCCCAATTCTTGGAATCTTCCGTATTTATGAGGGCACGTGCCGTTTCGGTGAGTGAACCCATGGGAAGCAGGTGTTCCGATGCGGCGCGCGATAAACCGCGGGTTCGCATGCCACGCCAAAGAAATACAAGTATCCGCGACAGCACCAGTGTCTCGTAGTATTCGGTGATATGGGGAACTTTGATCTCATTGGCGGATAGCAAGAGATGCCGCAGGTAGCAGCCATCCAGAATTGGATCGAGCCCGGTAATTTCGCCCTTTTCGAGCGCGAGCGATCCCGCTTGGGCCGCGCCACGAAACGGAATGGGCAATGCCATGAAGTCGGCGTTCGCTGCGGCATTCAGCAATTCAGGCGTCAACACCGCGTGGTGAAAAGGATAAAGCCTTTGTCCAATGAGCGCGCGTTTCAGATTCTGATAGTCTCCCTGCAACAGAAACAGATCTGGAATGCGCGTATCCGGACAATCTTTGCGGATTGACGCAACCTGATTGTAAAAATGCTGATCGATCGTTGCGCTCCAATCTTCCCAATCACCTGCCGCGGTAACCGCTTCGCGCAGCGATGTTTCTTGCAACTGGCGAAGGATATCTTCCGGCCGGTGCTGCGCCAGCAGAGTCTGGTAGAAGTCGCTTCCCAGAATCGATCGCTCCAGCACGGCTATCCTGCCGCAAACAAATCCCCAAGCATGCGCGTTTTGTAGTAATGCAGCCACCGCTTACCCCGGAAACAATTCCGCCGCAATCTGCGGTCCGAGTTCATAGCGCAATTCCGCCAGAATAGTGTCGAGCGTTTGATCCACTTCATACGCGCTGGATACAAAAACAAACCCGCCACGTTCGGCGAGCGGGTTCTCCGCGTCGAGGACAACGCGCGCGTTGGCGCTGCGGTTACTATTGAAACGCTGCAACATCGCCTCCACCCCGGCACGGTCGTCGGGATGCACACGAATCACCCCGCCGGAGTCGCGTGCGGCCTGCTCAAGTCGACGCCCCAATTCCGCAACGTATTCCGACGCTGGCAACGCCAGCGTCTGCATCTTCGCTTCCGCGAAAACCGCGTCAAGTATCTCGTTGCGCCGTTCGAGCAATTGCTTTGCGTATTCTCCGCGCGCGCGCGAAACCACGCGTGCTGCTGCATCCTCCATGCTTCGCGCCGCCGCATCATATTGTTGGGATGCCTCGCGCTGAATGGACTGGGTCTCATGCTCAAGCCGCTCATGTGCGGATTTCGTGGCCGCGCGCAAGATGCGGTCCGCCTCGCTCTTCGCAGATCCGAGCACTGTCTCCTGAATTTTTTCCAGCGGCACGTGTGCGTCCTCTATCCCTGGGGTGCCAGCGTCTTATATC
>CALEZK010000659.1 GCA_937928585.1 uncultured bacterium
ACGTGCTCGACACCGGGGCCATCGTGGCAGAAGGCAAGGCGGCCGAACTCATGGCCAAGCGCCTCGCGCAGAAACAGCAGGAACAGCGCCGCGCGGGCACGGGAAAAACCGCGCGCAAGAAGCAGAAACGCGCCGAGCGGCAGCGTGCCGCGGATACGATTCAGCGAAACGCCGCCGTTGCGGTGAATCAATACCTGGCCAGCGGCCAGTTTGGGGCGGGCCCGCGCAAACGCAAGCGCAAAAAGTACCGCGCTGACACGGGGGAATACGAGATCGTAGAAGAATTGACCGACTCCAATATCATTGAAGTTGAAGAGATGATGAGTGTGGAAGAGTTGGCGAACGCCATGGGCGTCGCGACGAATGACATCATCCTCGATTTGATGGATCTCAACGTGCTGGCCAACAAGAACCAGCAGTTGACAATAGACATGATCCGAAAGATTGCGGAGCCGAAAGGTTTCGAGGTGCAATCCGTGATTCCGGAAGAGACAGAACTCTTCATGGAGACACCGGATAAGCCAGAAGACTTGGTACCGCGCTCACCGGTAATCACGGTGATGGGTCACGTTGACCATGGGAAAACGACATTCCTGGATCGTGTCCGTAGCGCCAACGTTGCGGGCGGCGAGGCAGGTGGCATTACACAGCATATCGCCGCCTACGACGTTCCCATTGGTAATGGTCGCGTCGTATTTCTGGACACACCGGGTCACGAAGCGTTTACGGCCATGCGCGCGCGCGGTGCACAGTGCACCGACGTGGTAGTGCTTGTCGTGGCCGCGGACGACGGCGTCATGCCACAGACGGTGGAAGCCATCGACCACGCAAAAGCGGCGGAAGTGCCGATCGTGGTTGCGGTCAACAAGATTGATAAACCTGATGCCCAGCCTGAGCGCATTCGCCAGGAGCTCATTCGCTACGACCTTATGGACGAAGCCTGGGGCGGTAAGACCATTATCAAAGACATCTCCGCGAAGCAGGGTACTGGCGTCGAAGAGCTGCTGGAGCTATTGCTGCTTCAGGCCGAGATGCTTGAGTTGAAGGCGAATCCGAACAAGCCGGCGCGCGGTACGATCATTGAGTCCGAAATTTCACGCGGTCAGGGTCCGGTAGCATGGGTACTCGTGCAATCGGGCACGCTTCGGGTTGGCGACAATTTCCTGGCGGGCGAGGCCTATGGCCGCGTCCGCTCGATGCACACCGCGCGCGGCGAGAATATTCAGGAAGCCGGTCCGTCGACTCCGATCGTCGTAACCGGATTCAGCGCGCCGCCTAACGCAGGGGACACGTTCCTTGCCGTTGCAGACGAAAGGACCGCACGCGTAATCGCCGAGAAACGCGCCAACTACTCGCGCCTTAAGCAGGGCGCCGGCGTCCGACGTGTCACGCTCGAGGATTTCCACGATCACTTGAAAGCCGGGGAGAAGAACTTCCTGAACGTCCTGTTGAAAGCGGACGTGCAGGGTTCTGTCGACGTGTTCGAATCGAGCCTTGCAAAAGCGGGCACCGAGGAAGTCCAGGTCAAGGTTGTTCACAGCGGCGTTGGCGGCATCAACGAATCCGACGTAATGCTTGCAAGCGCCAGCAACGCGGTCATAATTGGCTTCCACGTTACGGCGAGCCCCAAGGCCCAGAAACTTGCCGAGACACAAGGTGTCGACGTACGCACTTATCGGATAATTTACGAAGCCATCCAGGAAGTGCGTCTCGCACTGGAAGGCATGCTCGCGCCGGAATCGAAAGAGATCGTTACGGGCCACGTCGAAATCCGGCAAGTGTTCCGTTCGTCCGCGCTCGGAAACATTGCGGGTTGCTACGTGTTGGACGGCGAGATCACGCGTACATCGCTCGTGCGCCTCACACGCGATGGCGTCGTCGTGCACGAAGGCAAGCTTGGCTCGCTCAAGCGCAACAAGGACGATGCACGGACCGTGGCTGCCGGATTCGAATGCGGCATCAAGCTGGATGGCTACGAAGACATCAAGCCTGGAGACGTAATTGAGTCGTACCGCATCGAGGCGGTAAAGCGCACCCTCGAATAAGGGGGGAGGACTGTGACGATCGGCTTGCTGAAGCTGGAACTGTCAATACCCGGTTCCCGCTCGCTCAAGGACAAGCGTCACGTCGTCAAAAGCCTCAAAGATCGCATGCGCAACCGGTATAATTGTTCCGTAGCCGAAATTGGCGGCAAAGATCACTGGACGTACTGTCAGCTTGCCGTCGCAATTGTCGGCGACGATAGCCGGTTCGTGAATACGCAGCTCAATGAAGTGGCGCGATTTGCGGAGAACAACGCGAACGCGCTCGTCACGAACGTAACCATCGAGATGATGTAATGCCTCACGCCAGACCCACCCGCGTCGCGGAAGAAATCCGAAAGCTTGTTGCTGAGCTGCTTATGAAAGGCGTCAAAGATCCGCGCATCGGGTTTGTGTCGGTCATGGGCGTAAAGATGTCTCCAGATCTCGCGTACGCTGACGTATTCGTCAGTCTTTTCGGAACGGAATCCGAGAAGAAAGGGTCATTGGCGGGCCTTCGGAACTCTGCCGGTTGGATGCGCCGGGAGTTGGGCAAGCAGTTGCGCATGCGCGTGACGCCGGAGCTGCGCTTCCGCGAAGACACCACGCTGGACGACGCGTACCGTCTCGAAGAGAAGTTCAAAGAAATACACGCGGAAGAAGACCACAATGAAAACGCCGGCGGATAGCCCTGCCCGGGTACTCGACGCATTCCGCGCAGGATCCCGGTTTCTCATTACGAGCCATGTCAGCCCCGATGGCGACGCCGTGGGGAGTTTACTGGGCATAGCGCACCTGCTTCGCGCGCTCGGCAAGACTGACGTCACCTGCGCGCTGGAAGATCCGGTGCCAGGCGTTTACGGATTCCTGAATGGCGCGGCATCGATCGTGTCTCCTTCACAGATTGTAGAGCCATTCGATGTTGCCATCCTGATAGATGCACACGCGGGCAGCCGATCGGGCGCAGTCGAGCCTTTCCTGAAGCGCGCGACACGACTCATCGTCATCGATCATCATTTGGTAGACCACGCGGACGGCGATCTCCAATACATTGATTCGACATTTGCCGCGGCGGGAGAAATGGTATTCGAACTGTTCGCCCTTGCGGGCGTTGAATTAACCCCCGCTGCCGCAGAATGTATCTACACCGCGCAGGTCACCGATACTGGGAACTATCGGTATTCCAATACGAATGCGCGTTCGCATCGCGTTGCGGCGGGGTTGCTTGAGGCAGGAGTCAATGTGCGCGACGTGACTTCGCGCGTCATCGACACGATGACCATCGGCAAGTACCGGCTTCTGCAACGAATCCTTGGGCGCATACATTTTCTGGCAGATGGAACCGTCGCGCACGCCGACGTGCTGGAACGGGACATTGCCGAGACTGGCGCGTTGCCCGAGGACACGGACGGGTTAATCAATTACTTGAGAAATATCGAAAATGTCCGCCTTGCCATGGTCTTTCGCGAAGCTTCAGGCGGAAAAACCAAAGTGAGTTTCCGGACACAGCCAGAGTTGAACGCCGCCGAAATATGCCGCGCCTTTGGCGGTGGCGGACACGCCGTTGCGGCGGGCGCAACCATTGACGAGCCCCTCGTCCGGGCCAAGGAGACCGTTCTGAAATACCTTCGCGAACACCTCGGACTCGACGTATGACCGGGATCCTGCTCGTCGACAAGCCTTCCGGAATGACGTCGCACGACGTAGTGGATTGCATACGCAAGGCCGCGCAAATGAAACGAATTGGGCACACGGGAACACTGGATCCCGCGGCGACGGGTTTGTTGATCCTGTGTCTCGGCAACGCCACGCGCCTTTCCGAATTTCTTACCGGACTCGACAAGGTCTATGAAGGGACGATGCGGTTCGGGATCATTACCGACTCCTACGACCTGGACGGCAAAGTTGTCGAAGAGCGTCCCGTGCCTAAATTGACGCCAGAGCAGATTCAGGAAGCGTTCGACGCGTTCTCCGGCGAGATCATGCAGGTTCCACCGATGGTGAGCGCGGTTAAAGTTGGCGGCGAACGATTGTATAAGCTTGCACGCAAGGGAGAAACCGTAGAACGCGAGCCACGCAAAGTTACAGTGCGCGAATTTTCCTTGCTCAACTATGCGGAACCCGACGCTGCGTTTCGCATTCGGTGCACACGCGGAACCTACGCGCGCTCACTCGCCTATGACGTTGGCGAGCGGTTGGGGTGTGGCGCATCGCTGGCGAGCCTTCGCAGAACTGCGGTTGGAAAGCACACGATTGAACTTGCGAAACCCGTCAGTGCGTTCTCGTCACCTGAAGATGTTGCAGCATCGCTGCGTTCGGTTAATGACGCGTTGGACTTGCCCTCGATAACGGTGCGGAATGCGAGTCGCAACGTTGTTTTAACGGGTGGCACGCTTGACAGGCCCGACCTCAAGGCGGATTGCCCTGTCAATCAAGGCTGGGTGCAGGTAAAGGCGGAGAACGGAGAGTTGCTCGCGCTGGGCGAAGTCCAGTTTGAAGACGGCATCGCGCGCGTGCAGCCAAAGCGGGTGCTCGGCGCGCGGTGATTCACGTCGTCGACGATATTCGCGCGCACACGCCTACACAGATAAACCTTGCCTTGACCATCGGAAGCTTCGATGGCGTCCATCTGGGCCATCGGGCGATACTCGATGCGGTTGTACGCCGTGCGCAAGCGCTTGGCGGCGTTGCCGCGGTGCTGACCTTGCGCCCTCATCCCCGGGAGTTCTTCTCGCCCGCGCATGCACCGAGCTTGCTCACCCATGATGCAAAGAAACTGGCGCTATTTGAGCGTGCAGGCATCAAGCAGGTTTTTGTGCTTCGATTCAACGCGGAGGCCGCCGCGCTGACGCCTGAGCAATTCATCGAAGAAATCGTGATCGAGAAATGCGGCGCCAAGGCACTTGTTGTCGGGCATGACTTTCGTTTTGGACACCAGGCGCGCGGCGATTTCGATTTGCTTCGCAAACTTGCGCCACGATATGGATTCGAGGTTGAACAAGTGCCGCCTTTGCTGATGGATGGCGAACGCGTCAGCAGCACGCTGATACGCGAGCGTCTACTCGTGGGCGATTTGGAGAAGGCGGAGGCATTTCTCGGACGGCCCTATTCGCTCGTGGGGAAGGTAGTCTCTGGGCGCCATATTGGAAAAGAGATTGGATTTCCGACGGCGAATATTCAGCCGCACCACAGCGCGGTGCCGGCGCAGGGCGTCTATATCTGTGAGGCGATAGTGGATGGCGGTCGCCATCCCGCCGCGGTGAACATCGGCGTCGCGCCGACGATTCGCAACGAAGATTCCGCGATAGAGGCATACCTGCTCGATTTCCAGGGTGATATTTACGGGCAGGAAATGGAGCTCATCTTTCGTAAGCGGTTGCGCGACGAGATGCGCTTTCCGTCCGTCCAGGACTTGGTTCGCCAAATAAAACGCGACGTCGAAATGACGCGCGCGTTCTTCGCCGCCAGCTAATTTCCCCTCTTTTCGCCGATTCACTGTGTGATTTGTCCTGTCTGCTACCCATGTACATAATAGTCATATGTCACGCATGCTGTGTGCCCGAACGAACCAGCAAGGAGCTTTGACATGAAGCTGTTCTTGGCCGTTGTTGTCGGTTTCGTATTCGCTGTCGAGGGAATTGCCTCTGAACTGCGCGTGCCAGAACAACATCTGCGCATTCAATCCGCGATCGACGCCGCGTCTACCGGCGATGTCGTCGTTATTGCGCCCGGAGCCTACGCCGAGACGTTGACATTGAAAAATGGTGTGAGCCTGCGCGGGGCTTCTCGCGAGGGCGTAATAGTTGAAGCTCCGTCAACTGCGGGTGCCGTGCTTACAATCGATGGGTGCATCGAAGGCACTGTTGAATCAATGACATTCCGCTTCTCTTCCATTCGAGAAACTCCGGACGGGAAGGAGTCACCGGCGGTCATTGAGGTACTGGACAGTTCAGCCACGGTTACCGATTGCGCGATTACCGGCGGCGAGTGGAACGGCGTGCTCATTGAAGGGGGTAACACACCAACGCTGACGAAGAGCAAGATTGCGGGTCATAAAGGCAATGGCATTTATGTCAGAGGCGATACTATCAGTGGCGTTGTTCAGCATAATGAGATGCTAAACAATGGCCTGTCTGGAATTGTCGTGCATGGCGAAGACACACGCGTGCTTATCAGCAGAAACGTAATGAAAGGCAATGGTGCGCATGGTCTGCACGCTGAAGGCAGAACGAACCTGCGCGCGGAGAAAAACGACTTCGTTGAGAACGCCCTACTTAGTGAAACAGAGTGCAATTTGTTGGTAAATACCCAGGAGTACGACAACATCGAAAGAATTGCCGAGCGGTTGCGCCGGGAGAAACTGCGATATCCCTCGGGAAGCTGGCAATTAAACGCTCTCTATCACTACATGGCCGACAGTGCAAGTGGGCTTGGAAAAGAGGGGCTTCAGCGTACGGAAAAATTCGTGGCGGATTGGAAAGCGGCATATCCAGATTCGATCACCTGGCGGCTGTACATGAGCGATGTCTATCAACAGTTGGCATGGGACGCGCGGGGAAGCGGTACGGTAGACACTGTGACCGACGAAGGCTGGAAGGTTTTTCAGACAAACCTGGAGAAGGCGCGGGTTTTGCTCGACAACGTCGACGCGAGCAAAGTTAAGGATCCGCACTATTTCAAATCGCGCTTCAAAATAGAATCGCTTGCTCCCGTGCAAAAACCACAAAGCCTGATCGGATATGCCCTCGAAACCATTGCTGACCTGCTCGGGGCAGAAGAGGAAGACACCGCGAAACCATACTTTGATCTTGGCGTTACGCTGGAGCCCGAGTACTTGCCCCTCTACGAGGAAAGAGTGCGCACGTTGCTGCCGCGTTGGGGCGGGTCCAATACCAAAATGATGTCGTTTGCCGAAGAGTCGGCGGACCGATTCGGCGGCCGCGATGGAGACGCCTTGTACGCGCTCATTGCGTACAAGGTATACCAATGGGAAGGCAGCGAGTTTTTCCGGGAGTACTATTCATTCTCGTGGGACCGGATTATCAGGGGATACGGCGCATTTCTTGAAAAATTTCCCGGTGCTACGCGTCGCCGATACGAGTTGATCTGGCTGGCGTCAATCCACGGTGATCGCGAGATTGCCGGGGCACAGTTCAAGACGCTTCCCGCGGAACGGGACCCAGAACTATGGCCCATGGAACATGAGTACAACGCTTACCGGGCATGGGCATTGGAAGGCGCGCCGTTCCCCAAAGACGATCCCTTGCAGACCGCGCTATATGAAGGCGATATCGATGCGGTAAAAGCGAGTCTTGACGCGGGCACCGACCCAAACACGATGTTGCCTGCCGGGATGCCAATGTTTGCGGCCGCGGTATACGGCGGTAACTTCGATCTTGCGAAACTGCTGCTGGAGAAAGGGGCAGACGTTAACGCCCGTAATGAACGAGGTGAACCGCTGTTGCGATATATGTTGTCCGATCAGACAACAGATCGCATGCGATTCCTGCTGGAGAATGGCGCGGACCCCAACGCGCTCGATTCGTATAACATTCACTTGTTGCGATATTGCATCAGTGGAGATTTTTCAATTCATTTGCCGATTCTCTTCGAGTTCGGCGCCGATCCGAATACTCCAGGGCAGGCGGAAACGGCGTTGCAGTCCGCCGCTAGGCTGGGCCTTCGACACTACGCAACCATTATGCTGGATCACAAAGCCGACCCCAATTTGACTGGCAATCGCGTCGCGAATCCGCCCGTTCGTATAGCGTCCAAGAACCGCGATCTCAATATGTGCAAATTACTATTGGAGCGCGGCGCCGACCCGAACAAAGGCAACGAAGAGAATTGGACACCGCTGTACGATGCCGCCGATCTGGGTGATCTGGAAATGGCGAAATTGTTTGTGGCGCATGGCGCCGACCCGATGATTCCGCAAACGGACGGATGGACCACGTTTCATATGGCGACGATGGCAGGCCACTTGGAACTGCTCGACTACCTACTTAGCCTGGCGCCGGAGGGTATCAACGCAGTTACTCACGAACACTTTGCGTTGCTGCACACCGCCGCCAAGAACGGCCAAACCAAGTTCATTCCTTATTTGACGAGCAAGGGTTTGGATATCAACATGCGCAAGAAAGACGATAACAAAACACCGCTCACGATCGCCTTGGAGAATAATCGGGCAGAGACGGCCCAAGCCATTCGTGAGGCCGGTGGCGTCGAGTAAAATGCCCCCGGCGACGTTGGTGTCGCCGAGGGCCAACTGAATCACGTCTCTGACGTATTACAATTCGTCCCTGCGATAGTAGTGTCGTCGTGTACCCTCAAAAGCGCCCCTTTTTCATGCAACATTTCTTGAAACCATCGCCCTGAGCCACACGGGCACATATCTTTCCGGCCGAGTTTCTCTTCGAGTTCCTTGTCGCCGTGGACGTATCGGTCGCCACGCTTCACGCGCTGCTCCGAAGGGTATCCTTTCCGTCGTTTACTGGTTGATTCGAAACCAGAAATCCTCTTCATTCCACTCATTCCGTTTGCGTGCCATTCTGCACCTCCATTTCCGGTGTGTGTCACCGTCAATATTGGCGGCACGCGCACTCACGAAGTTTGACCGAAATCCCCCCCTGTGATACCTTCAAATCGGCGGAATTCGGCTTGCATCCGCCGCGAACAGCCGTCCATTAACAGAACGAAAAGGTTTACGTCACGATGTCCAAACGCTGCGTTACCGCTCCGAAGGCCCCGGCCGCCGTTGGCCCCTATTCCCATGCAACAATCGCCGGGAATTTGGTGTTTCTATCGGGACAGGGGCCCATGGCCCCGGACGGTAGCGGTCCGCGCCGCGATTCCTTTGAGGTGGAAGTCCGACAGACGCTCGACAATATCAAGGCGGTGCTGGAGGGCGCGGGCACGGATCTTGAGCATGTTGTCAAAATGAACGTCTATTTGGCGGACATGAATGATTTTGCCGAGATGAACGGAATCTACAAAGAATATTTTCCGAGCAACCCGCCTGCGCGCACCACGATTCAGGCGGGCAGGCTGCCGCTTGATTTCCGCATCGAAATCGAAGCCATAGCAGTGCTTCCCCAATAGGCCATGCGGTCGTCGAAGTACATAAGGTCATTCTTGTCCGCTTTCCTGCTGTGCACGGGTGCGGCGTGGGGAGAGACTGCGGCGGACTTCAATGCGCTCGGCGTCGAAGCGTATAACGGAAAGCGCTGGGACGAGGCGATTCAGCATTTTGCGCGGGCATATGAACTCGCTAAAGATAACCCGACCGTGCGGCGCAACTTGTGCAACGCGTATCAGGCGCAATCGAACGAGCTCGCGAGGTCGAACGACTTCCAGACTGCAACCGATCTGCTCACCCTGGCGATAAGCGTAGATCCCGAGAATGCTTCGCCGCTTGTGCAGCTGGGCTCCTATTACCTTCATCTCGACATGAATAATGACGCGGTTTTCCGGCTTGCGGAGGCTGTCCAGCTCGATCCCACTAACCTCGATGCGCAGGAGTTGCTGGGCGACGCATACTACAAACAGAACGATCTCGCCTCCGCGCTCGCGCAGTGGGAATCCGTGCGCGAGGTGCAACCGAATCGCCCCAGTTTGCAGGGGAAATTACAGAAAGCATATCGCGAGGAAGGGGTGGAGGGCGGATTCAATAAGTCCGCGTCCGCGCATTTCGAAATCAGCTACAAGGACGGCACAAACGGCGTTGATTTGGGAAAAACGTTGCAAATTCTCGAGCGGGCCTATCGCGAAATTGGCCGCAAGACCGGCGGTGTTTATCCGGCGACGCCGATTCAAGTGGTGGCGTATACAGCGCCCGATTTTGCGCGATCGACCTTGCTCGGCGAGCACGTTGGCGCGGTTTACGATGGAAAGATTCGCGTTCCGATTCGCGATGCGCAAGGGAAGCTGTTGCCCGAAGAAGAACTGACGCGCCGGCTGTATCACGAGTACACGCATTGCGTCATTCGATTCTGGGCCGGCAGCAACGTGCCGTGGTGGTTTAACGAGGGTTTGGCGGAGACCTTCTCGACGGAATTGACGGCGGCGGATACGCAGTTGCTTGAAGAAGCGAGCGCGCAGGGGGCGCTGTTTCCCCTGGCAACTTTGGAAGAGGGCCAACTCCAAAAGCTTACACCGGAGCAATTGCAGGTGGCGTATCGTCAGTCGCACGCGACGGTACACTACCTTTGGAACCGATATGGTCAACGTGGTCTGGCGAGTATGATGGAGCAACTTCAGAATGGCGCGAGCCATGAGGAGTCGCTGGTTGCCAGCTATCGCACGAACTACGAACTGCTCGAGCGCGACGTAAGCCTCAGCTTTGGCAGGATGCTTTCCAAACGCTAAAATTCCTGGTGCGTTGATTACGCTTGCCTGCTCCTTCGTAGTATACTCTTGTCAACAATCCGACAATCCCGAGTGATAACCATGCGTCTACGCGTATCTTTTGCTGCAATACTGTTTGTTCTCGTGCAAGGGTGCGCCAGCGATTCGGAGCCGGAGCCGACGGATTTCACCGCACTCGAACCCGTGAAAGAGATGGGGCACTCTGTCGAAGGGCCTTGGACCCCGCTGGACGGCGGGATCACCAATATGGTCCCCAGTGATGTGCCGGTAAAGGACGGTCAGGTTCGCGATGGATCCGGCGTTAGCACCGCGCTCCAGAGGGGATTCAACGCGCGGGATGTCGATCTGGAAGCGACAGTCATCTTTGATGGCGTGGGAGCGCCTTCGTTAGTTTTTCGTGCGACGGAAAACGACGGCGTCGTGAACAACATGTATTCGGTTGCGCTGTACCGCGAGGGCATCAACATTTGGCGGATGGTCGAAGGGCGCTGGGTGCTTTTGGAGGCACGCGCCGTGCCGTTGCAGCCGCGGACGGCGTATTCGCTTCGTGTTACGGCAGACAAAGTTCGCATCCTTGTGTTTCTGAACGGCGAGCGGGCGTCTGAATTGCTCGATGATAGCCACCTGAAAGAAGGCCGCGCGGGCATTCGCGCAATCGAAGGGCCGTGCAAGATATCGGGTCTGCGTATTTCAAAACTGTAGTCGAACCAGGAGTCAGACGGTGAGATATATCGTCGTAGCGTGCATGTTCGCATGCAATAGCTTGTACGCCGCCACCATATCGGGGCAGGTCGTCGCACAAGGCGGGCAACCGCTTGCCGGCGCGCGCGTCTTCGTTGAACCGGGGCTTGGCGGCGCGCTAATGGTGGAGACCACGTCGGCAACAGGGACGTTTTCGTTCGACAACCTGCCAGCGGGATTGTTGGGGATATTTGCGCACGCGGAAGGGTATGCATTCGGCGGCCTTAGCCAAACCGTCGGTCCCGCGGACACGGTGTCGGATCTGACGATAACCTTGCTTTCTCCCGGCAGCGTCGGTGGGCGCGTAATTAATCCTAAAGGAGATCCGATTCCTGGTGCGCGCATTACGCGGGTACTGTTGCAAGGTTCTTCGGCGGTAAGCGTGCCCTTGGCCAAGCTTACCGAACATGGTTTTACCGAGCCGCAAAGTGACAGCGAGGGCAAGTTTTCCGTGCAGCTGTTGCCGGTGGGATTCAAGGCTGCATTGAAGGTCGGGCACACGTCGTTTGCGCAACAGGGCATCGGCGATTTGACGGTCGGCGATCTCAATGTGCGCGTGCAACTGTATGAGGGCGTGCTGGTGCGTGGAAGTGTGATCGCGCGCGACAGTGGCCAGGCTGTTTCAAACGCAGTCATCGTCATTCGCGCGGCGCGGCCACCGCATGACACCGTGCTTGCGAAGACAGATGCCACGGGCCGTTTCAGTGTGCGGTTGAATCCCAACACCTATGCATTTCAATCCGCGAGCGCTGAATTGCGGAGTGCAGGCTGGGAAAAACTGAATGTTTCCGGGCAGGAGCTTTCGCAAGAAGTTACGTTGCGCGTCTCCGGCACGGGCACGATTCGAGGCGAAGTGCGCGACGCCAAGAGCAACGCGCCAATCGCAGGGGCGCGTCTGTCGCTATCCGCTTTTGGGTCGCCCGCAGCAGTCATTACTACTGGGGCTTCCGGTAGTTTCGAGTTCTCGGCAGTAGAGGGAGAGAACACGATCCAGATTGAACCTGCGGCGGGATTTCTGAAGCCCGAACGTCCTTTTCTGACGTTGACCGTAAAACAAGGCGAGACTGTTACGATTCCATCCTTCTATCTTGCGCCATTGCCGGGATACACGGTGAAAATCGTCGACAGCGATCAAACGCCCGTTCCCGGCGCAATCGTGCGCATGATTCGCCCGATGCAATACCGTTGGTACATTGCAGGCAGCGACGGCACGGTGTCCTTGGAACTCGCGAGTATGCCCGTAGACAACAAGATTGTCGGCATGGTCGAACGTCCCGCATCGCGTGAAGGGGCGCTCTTCTCGATCGATATGAACACGACCCGCGAAGCAGTCGTTCAATTGTTGCAATTGGGTTCCGTGACCGCGCAAGTCATGACATCAAAGCAGAAACCGGTTGAAGGCGCGGTAGTGGGCGGTTTGTTTCAGAGTGATGCGGACGACGAGCCGTTACCGCTTTGGCGAACGACTACGGGAGCAGATGGGCGGTTCACTTGGAATCACGTTGTGCCGTATGTGCCGGCGGCCTGTCTGGCTTCGGCGGGCGAAGACATCTATGGACGGTCGATATCGTTCAATATCGATCCGGGAGCAAACCAGGATTTAGGCCGCATCGTGCTTGTCGAGCCTAAACAATCCGGGGCATCCAAGATTCCAAAAGTAAAAACGCTGCTGGGCAAAGTACTCCCCTGGCATACCAATCGACTTCAGTCGGGAGTATTGCCAACTCGTGACGAGCTTGACGCCGGTGTTCCGGCGGTTGTGGTTTACACGACACCGCAAGAAGCGGCAATGGTCATTGATGCGCTTGAGGTGGCACGCAAAACTGTTAGCGCGTCGGACGTGGTATATGCCGTTGTCGTGGATGGTGCCTACACCAGCACCAATGGATCGATACCGGTGCTGCAAGGCGCGGCGCCCGGTTCCGCGACCACTTACCTCGTAGACTTGAGCGGCAAAGTTATTTTGGAGACGTCGGGGTTGCCGCCGGCGTCCGCGTTGGCAACACTGGGCACGCCGGTGGTTCAAAACGCGCCATGAAACTATTGAGTCGTGTTTTCGAGGTTGCGCGTGTGGACGCCGCCGCGCTCCTTTTTGGGATTCTTCTTTCAACGCCCTTTGCGGCCGAAGCGCACACCGTGAAGGGCATCGTGACGGACGTTCAGGCCAACCCCGTGGCCAATGCAATCGTCTGGATAAATCAAGACCGATCACCGCGTCGCACGGAAGCCGCCGCCGACGGCACATTCTTGTTCGCAGACGTAGCTACCGGGCATATCGAAATAGTCGCGTGGAAGGATGGCTTTGCCTGCGGCGGAATGGATGCGCGGGTCGCCGGTGACGCCAGCGTTGCCATCGCGCTGGGCGAGCCCGAGAATGTTTCCCTACTTCTACTGGAACGACGCCTCGACCCGCGGACGGGAGCGCCGGATCCCGCCGTCGCCGTTCCGGGTGCGCGCGTACTCTCGATGTATGTAAACAACACGTTCAGCGTGACAGTCGAAGACCTTGCGCCTTTGGGTTTTCCCAATCCGCGAAGCAACGAATCCGGAAAACTGGTAATAGACGTATTGCCAAAAGGCAGCTTCGTAAGTTTTACCGTGACGCACCGCGAATTCGCCGACCAACGCATTCCGTACTACCCCGTGGGGCACCAGGAACTCACCCTGCAAATGCGCCGCGGAATTACATTGCGCGGGAAAGTCTCAAACGAAGCGGGAGCGGGCGTGGCGCGGGCTCGCGTGTCGATGTTGAAGAGCGGCGCGCCTCCGCTACGGGAATACAAAGAGGCCTTAACGGATGCCGATGGTTTCTACGAAGCGATTGTGGAGCCTGGGGTCTACTTTGTCGTCGGGAAACATGCCAATTACGCTTCCATGCTGCCCAAGCGCGTCAGTGTCGAGATTGAAGACGAGGAAGCATTGTGCGATATCGGGCTTGCCACGGCGCGGCGCATTTCTGGTCGCGTAACAACCAAGGAAGACAAGCCCGTCGGTGGTGTGAACGTCGAATATGTTGTCGAAGAGACGGTATTCGATACCGCGCTCACGGCTGCGGATGGATCTTTCGTCTTAACGGCTTCCACGGGCAAGGGGAAAATACATGTAGTGGCGCCCGAGGGATACATCTCCGAGTTGGGGGTGGACGTCGACATTACGGTGGGCGATGCCGATGTTGCCATGCAGACACCAATGCGCATCACCGAACTGCCGCTCGTGACGGGAACGGTTCTAGACGAATCGGGCGCTCCGCTCTCCGAGGTGCTTGTATCCTCGAAGAATCTTGAGCCGCAGCAGTGGACCGTATCGAAAGCAGACGGCACATTCGCGCTGCGTTTGGCCCATGCGCCAAGGGACGCCGTAGCACAGTTCCGCGCGGAGCACGCGCGCCGATTTGTTCGCGCAGACTTCGAAGTCGCGCTTCCTACCACGGAACCGCAGAAAATCAGCGTGTCGGAATTCGAACCGAACATTGTCGCCTGCGATCCGCAGAAGGTGCGGAATGACCTTGCCGGATTTCGAGACAAACCCGCTCCCGCGATTGATTGTAAAGAGTGGTTCAACCTTGCCGACCCTACAAAGCCTGTTACGCTTGCGTCCTTGAAAGGGAAGGTTGTGGTGCTCATTTTCTGGGGGGGATTCGATACTACCGAGGCGAGCCTCACGCGGATTCGCCAAATGAACACGCTTTACGAGCTGTTTGAGGGAGCGGGCGATGTCGCGCTCGTTGGCATCGGCGACAGTATTTCAGAGTCCGATGAGATGCGCGCGTTTCTAGATGCACACGACATTCGGTATCCAGTCGGTATCGATAACGAGACCGCAACGTTCGACCTCTACGACATTTTCTCGATTCCGCAGATTGTCCTGATCGACAAGAAAGGCGTTTTCCGTTTTTACGATGTGGACGGGCGCTTGCTGGAATTGGTCAAGTCGCTGCGGCGCGAAGCGGCATAGGCCAGCGGGTTAAACCCGTTCAGTCCGAATTGCGTCTCGAAGTTCGGCCATGACGGGAAGTGTCTCCTCGGGTTTTTCGAAGTACCCTTCAATCCATGCCATGACCGTCTCGATGACGGGGGCGCGCCAGCGCGTCGCGGGCCGGGCCAACTCATCGCGCAGGTACATCACGTCGCGCAGCAAACATTTGCGTTCTTCCCCGTCCAGCGGCGCGAAGTCCGCCTCTTCGACGAGTTTTTCCATCAGCGCGGGGACACTGGCGAAGGTTTCCTCGATATCACCGGGTCTCGGGGGGTAGTGAAGGTTAAACTCGTAGCGGTTTTCGACCAGGTCGATGCCCTTGGCCGTAATACGCACTGCCGCAAAGGATGGCGGGTTGTACCCCATCATCAACTCAACGTAACCCTTGTCGCCTAGGTAATGCATGTTGGGCAGCATGTCGGTTTTCGGCACCATGCTCTCTGTCAGAACGTCTTCCGGGGTAAGCATTTCCAGCGGGTCCTTCAGGTACCGTTCGTAGAGCACGGTCAGGAGGCGACGCCGCACAGATTTGGGATGTGTGGTTGTCATGTCCCAATTATACCAGCCTCCCGCGCCCGGCACGACTCCACCTTAGTGTTTGCGGTTGCATGACATAGAAAGCCCTGATCGTGTTGACTCGACCCAGTTCCGGTGCTACCATCGCGGCTCAACTGTCTTGGGAGCCATGAGCCGCGCGTATGCCCAGTCGGCGCAACGCGGACACGCTCAATAAACGAACAATCTTCCGGAGGACACCTCGAATGCGCGTGTTCGAAGACAACAGTCAGAGTATTGGCAATACCCCGCTCATCCATCTTCAGAAGCTGGGCAAAGGCCTTGGCGCGAAAGTGCTGGGGAAAATAGAAGGTCGCAATCCCGCATACTCCGTCAAGTGCCGTATTGGCGCCGCGATGATTTGGGATGCAGAAAAAAAAGGCACGCTGAAACCCGGCGGTACGATTGTGGAGCCGACATCGGGCAACACGGGAATTGCGCTTGCGTTTGTCGCGGCAGCGCGCGGTTACAAGTTGATATTGACCATGCCGGAGACCATGAGCCTGGAGCGCCGCCAAATGTTGAAGGCTTTCGGCGCGCAACTCGTGTTGACGCCGGGCGAAAAAGGCATGCCCGGCGCTATCGCGCAGGCGGAACAAATCGCCGCGGAGAACCCCGGCTACTTCATCCCGCAGCAGTTCAAGAACCCGGCGAATCCCGAGATTCACTTCAAGACAACAGGTCCGGAGATCTGGAACGACACGGACGGCGAAATTGACGTGTTCGTTGCGGGTGTCGGCACCGGCGGGACCATCACGGGTGTCTCGCGCTATATCAAGAACGAAAAAGGCAAGAAGATCACAACGGTTGCGGTAGAGCCCGCGAATTCTCCGGTGCTTTCGGGTGGAAAGCCGGGTCCGCACAAGATTCAGGGAATCGGCGCGGGTTTCAAGCCTGATATTCTCGATATGAGCGTCGTCGATCGCGTCGAGCAAATCACGAACGAAGAGGCCTTTGAAAATGCACGCAGACTTACCCGCGAAGAAGGCGTAATCTGCGGGATTAGCTGCGGCGCGGCCGTGGGTGTGGCGCTTCGGCTTGCGGGCCAGGCGGAATTCGCCGGAAAGACAATCGTCGTGGTGTTGCCGGACTCCGGCGAGCGCTATTTGTCGACGCCGCTCTTCGAAGCGTAATTTCGTTATACTGTTTGTGCGGTGATTGCAGGGCGAACCTTGGGTTCGCCCTTTTACCATCTAAGGAAAAGAGCCATGGCAGAACGGAAGCCCGGCCTGGGCACGCTTGCATTGCACGGCGGTCAAACGCCCGATCCGACCACCAACGCGCGCGCGGTACCCATTTATCAGACGACTTCGTATGTCTTCAACGACAGCGCGCACGCGGCGCGATTGTTCGCCTTGCAGGAATTTGGAAACATCTATTCCCGGATCATGAATCCGACCGTCGATGTTTTCGAAAAGCGCATGGCCGCGCTGGAAGGTGGCGTAGGCGCGCTGGGGACCGCATCGGGTTCTGCAGCGATTACAATCGCGTGCATGAACATCTGCAAAAGCGGTCAAAACTTTGTATCCTCGCAGACCCTCTACGGCGGCACCTACAACCTGTTTCATCACACTTTCAAGGACTACGGAATTGAAGCACGATTTGTAGACGCGAGTGATCCGCAGAACTTTGCGAAGAAGATAGACGACAAGACTCGCTTCCTTTTCGTTGAATCGATTGGCAATCCCGCGAATGATGTTGTGGATTTCGAGGCCATTGCCAAGGTCGCGCATGACCATGGCATCCCGCTGATTGTTGATAGCACGGTGACTTCGCCGTTGCTGTTTCGTCCTTGCGACTTTGGCGCGGACATCGTTGTACACTCCGCGACGAAGATTATCGGCGGCCACGGCACCTCGATAGGCGGCGTGATTGTGGACAGCGGCAAGTTCGACTGGAACAACGGGAAGTTTCCCGAACTGACGGAACCTTGCGAAAGCTATCACGGCATGAAGTTCTACGAAGCATTCAAGCCAATTGGGAATATCTCATACATTCTGAAGGCGCGCGTGACGCTGCTCCGCGACACGGGACCATGCATGTCGCCATTCAACGCCTTCATGTTTCTAATCGGCCTGGAAACGCTTCATTTACGCGCGCCGCGTCACTGTGAGAATGCGCTGAAGCTTGCAAAATTTCTGGAAGCCCATAAACGCGTGGAGTGGGTGAATTATCCCGGCCTGCCCAGCCACAAGGACTATGCGCGCGCCCAGAAGTATTTACCCAAGGGCCAGGGCGCCATCATGACGTTTGGAATCAAGGGCGGATACGAAGCGGGCGTGAAGCTCATCAACAGCGTAAAGCTTGCGTCGCATCTTGCAAACGTGCTGGACGCGAAGACGCTTGTCATTCACCCTGCGTCGACCACGCACCAGCAATTGAGCCCGGAGCAACAACGCGCGGCCGGCGTTACGTCCAACATGGTCCGGGTCTCTTGCGGCCTCGAAGATATCGAAGACATTCTTGCTGACTTCGATCAGGCCCTCGCGGCTTCCGGGGCTTAGCGGTTTCATGCAGACAGGTATTGCCTGAAATGTCGCACGAAGGCTCTGTAGGAATTGTTGAAGTAAAGCACTTCACGTTTGCGGAACCGCCAAACGAACTCGAACTCGAGGGCGGCCGCAGGCTGGGGCCAATCACGCTTGCGTACGAAACTTACGGCACGTTGAATGCCGACAAGTCGAACGCTGTTCTTGTGGTGCATGCGCTTTCCGGAGATGCGCACGCCGCCGGGCTTCACGCAGAGGGCGACGCGAAACCGGGTTGGTGGGACAACATGATCGGACCCGGTAAAGGGTTCGATACCACCAAATATTTTGTCATCTGCTCCAACGTCATTGGTGGTTGTCAGGGTTCGACGGGCCCATCGTCCATCAATCCCGCAACCGGCAAGCCATATGGCGTGGATTTTCCCGTAATCACCATCGGCGATATGGTGCGCGCGCAACGGTTCCTTATCGAGCACCTGGGTATCGATAAATTGCTTTGCGTTGCCGGTGGTTCCATGGGGGGAATGCAGACGCTGGAATGGATTACGCGCTTCCCGGAGATGGTGCGTTCATCGATTGTGATTGCGTCTACACCCGTATTGAATGCGATGGGAATCGCGTTCGATTCGGTGGGCAGACATGCAATCCAGGCAGATCCCGCGTTTAAGGACGGCAACTACTACGACGAAGAGGAGCAGCCCGACGAGGGGCTCGCGATTGCGCGCATGCTTGCGCATATCACATATCTCTCCGATCAATCGATGGGGAAGAAGTTTGGACGCGCGCTCCGTTCAACGAGCAAGTATCGCTATGACTTCAACAGCGAGTTCTCCGTTGAAACGTATCTGGACTACCAGGGTGAGCAGTTCGTCAATCGCTTCGACGCCAATAGCTATTTGTACATCACAAAGGCGATCAACTACTTCGACTTACCGGCTAAATACGGGTCACTGGACAATGCCATGGCACGCGTGCAGGGCAAGACGATGGTGTTGTCGTATTCTTCCGACTGGCTCTATCCGCCGTATCAGTCGCAGCAGGTGGTTGATGCGCTCACGCGCCAGCGGAAAGACGTGACGTACTGCAATATCCAATCCGACTACGGGCACGACGCGTTTCTGCTTGAAGTGGACGTGATGAAGAAGCTCATTAGCGGGTTCCTGGAGAATGTCGTGAGTCCCGCGTCAAAAGGCACGCGCCCGCAGCCGTTTACTGACAGCGAAGCCGATCTCGGCCCGCCGAAAACGGCCGCCGCGAGCATCTATGAAGGCCATCGTGTTGACTACGAAATGATTGTGAACCTGGTGGCTGAAGGCAGCCGCGTGCTTGATATCGGTTGTGGCGACGGCGAATTGCTGGAACAACTCATACACCACAAGGGAGTCGACGCCGCCGGCATCGAACTTTCACAGGGCAACATTGTGAGCTGCGTGCGTCGCGGCATCTCGGTGGTGCAGCAAGACATCGACAAGGGCCTGACGACTCTGCCCGATCACAGCTATGATTTCGTGATCCTCAGCATGACCTTGCAGGTCATCAAGAAGCCGGACTACGTGTTGCAGGAAATGCTGCGGGTGGGGAAGAAGTGCATCGTCAGTTTTCCGAACTTCGGATTCTGGAAAGTCCGGGCGAAATCGCTATTGCTGGGTCGCGCGCCAGTCACCCGCAATCTGCCGTACGCGTGGTGGCTAAGCCCCAACCGTCACGTGCTCTCGATGAAGGATTTCCGCGAATATTGCCGCGA
>CALEZK010000660.1 GCA_937928585.1 uncultured bacterium
TCATCGGGCACACCGGAAAGGAATTCTAGCCAGAATAGGAATGCCATAAGGTAGTTTTCGTCGCGTTTATGAACCCCATTCAGCTGAAGCAATAGGCGATAAGTATTTCGCAAGCGAAGTAGTTGGCGTGGGTTCGTGAAGTTAAATGCGCGTGCCCATCGCTCGAAGCAAAGCTGGTCATCCGCAGTTTCCTTCATTATCTCGAATGACCTACGGACCACCTCTACTTGTCCGGCGGTAAACACTTCGCTATGAAAAAGCGAAACACCTGTTCTGCTTGTATCTGTAGGCTTTTCAGACGCGTGTTTGTTGTTGTTCTCTTTTCTGTCGGCGAAGTACGTTCCGATTTTTTCAAACGTTGTTTGGTATCGGCTGTCACTTCGCAGTTTGCGTACTTCAGCTTGATTGACCGCTGTGAACAAACGCTCAGCAATGAAACGCTGCATTTCATTTTCGCCCGGTTCTTCCAGCCTCACACAAAGTTGAATAATCTTTCCCAAATAGTCGCGTGCAATAGCGTGCTCATCCCTTTTCTTGTCTGCAACACCCTTGTAATGCGCCGCCACTGCGTTTAACGCGATCCGATGGTCTATGGCAATTACGACGATCGTATTCGGAATATCCATGACAAGACGGGCCGCATCCAACGTTTCCACGATACATTTGGAGGCGCACCGGTCTAGGTTATCAATGAAAACGACCAGCCGCTTGTCGCCGTTTTTCTTTATATTGCGGAGCTCACATAGAGCACGAATATGCTTTTTCATTACCGGAACCATCCCTAGGTGTATGCCATAGTCTGGTAGTTTTAGGTATGTCATCAATTCAGATGCGATTGGGTGTTCAAGTATCGGTTTGATTTCACCCCAAACGTGCCGCACAAAAACGAGCATGCCCGCTGCTATTCCTGTGTTGATTAGTGGAAGTGCCCAATTCTCTACACCCCACTTTTTGTATTCCGTCGCCCACCATATCCCAGTCGCTCCTAGAGCCAGTATTGCAAATATCTTCGCTACGCCGCCAATGAACTTCCATCGATTCTCGCCCAATGCAAAGCGTAGGCGAAGCCAAAATCTATCGCATGTCGCAGCAATGCCTCCCCATGCCGATAAGCCAAATCGCTGTATTCTCAGCTTAGGCGCTTTGGAGTTTAGACTTAGTGTGTTTTCTAGGTTCCTTTTGCGCCTGCTCCACCATCGTTCTTCGTTAACCAGTCCCTCAATCACTTCGTGGGCCAAGCCGGCACGGATATTTTCGGTGTCTTCATACTGCCAAGCATCGAAGTGCACAAACGCGAAGCTGCATGGATAACCACAGTCTTCTGCAAGCAACTCCAACTTAAGCTGTTCCATGACGCTGCTCTTACCCGCTCCCCAGTCTCCCAATAAAGCCATCGTAAATGGAGTCGCTTGCTCTTTTGCGGCAAACATGATTGCTAAGGCTTTAGTTAGCACATTTCGGCCTAGCAAGTCTTTTTGCGCAGGTTCATCTGAAATCGCTGGAGTAGAGCCAAAACGCTCGTGCTTCGGCTGTATTGGTGCGTCGGCTAGCTTAGGCGTGTCTTCATGGTTAGGCGATTGCTTTGCGGCAGAACTTGCCTTCTTAGCTCTCTTCTTAGCTGGTGGCTTGTGCGGCACACTATCGGTCGATTTTTCTAGGAAGCCTTGCTTTAGAGCTACCGCGCTAACTTGCCGAATTGCCCTTGATAAGTTGTAGTTGTCTGGGATGGCGAAAGCCACAATCGAGGGAGCAGTATCAATTTCCTGGAAAATGCTTATACGGGCAAATAACGCGTTGAGTATAATTGCAAGGCTTTCCTCCTCTGAAAGCCCGCCTGCTCCTGTTCCCATCAAGGGGATCCAAACACTTTTGCCAGCGATTCTGGCGGAAAGTGCGACTATGGACTTCATCAAATTCTGACCTAGCAACATGCGAGTCTGGCGAGCGCCGATGGTTACAACTAATACTATATTGGGGTTGTCCCCGCGCGATATCAAAGCGAAACCATTTCGTTTCAATTCGACCACGTGTTCTAGAGCAGATTCTGCTGTATAGCCACAGCTACTAAGCACGAATCGATTCAGTCTACCTATCGAACCTTCGGAGTCGCATGGTGCATAGGCAAAATCAAAATCGTTTGGCGCCAAGTTCCTCGCGACGCGTATTCGAGTTCTTCCTTTGATAAAATCAATTGACGAAAGATCAAGGTTTGTTTGGTTTGTTGACGTATTTGAATCAACGTCCATTGGTGTTCCTCAAAATCAGTTTTTTACACGTATGTCATCGATAGAAGAAGCACGATTAACCAAGCTCGACTTTTCCACTTTGGACTAAATCTTAAGCTTTCGCGGATTAAACAGCACAGTATATTTCTGGTTTGACCTTGTTTTTTTGCGATTGGCAAAGGACGCTGTGGAAGCCAAATCGATTGCGACGACACTCTAAACACGTGGATTGAAAACTGCAGGCAACGTCTTAATATGATCGTTTGAATCGGAAATAGATTGGATGGTGCGAACGGAATCCAGGTGATCGATCAGCGAGAACTTGCGCGACAGGCTTTTTGGACTTTGGTTGCGTACAAGAATGCCCGTTACTTCGCCGCGCCAGTTTTTATAAATCCGAGACGCACCAGAACTGCCGTCTGCGTTCAAGCTACTAATCAATACTTCTTCCGTCGAGTAAAGATCCAATCCGCCGTCTGGCCGAACTCGAAAAATGGGCACTTCCTTCTTCTCGAAAATACCTAAACTGCCATCTGGCTGACCTCGAACGATCAAATTGCTGCCTCGCGATAGTTCCGGACGCAGGACGTAAAGAAGAACAACGACGAAAACGATCGCAAGGTATATCCAAAGGATGGTGGGCGAAAATTGATGCGGGAAAGGTGTGGAATCCAGCCGGAACGTCGAAAGAGCCAGCGTAAGAAACCAGAGCAAAAAGAACCCGGCCCTGGGAACGTACAACAACGCGCCAATCCAGCCTCGCTCGCGCACGTTGGATAGCGCGCGGGCGAACGTGGGAAATGAATCGCTAATTGTCTCGGGACTTCTCATGCGAAACCCACCGAGTATGAACTTCCTCGAGTTATCGACAACTGCGAGGTTAAAGCAGGCGATTGCAGTACAGCGCGATCCGGCAGCATCGATCCGCCGCCTGTTTGACTGTAGCAGGAGGGCCGGGGTTGGTCAACCCCTTTTCGGACGGGAAGAGTCCGTCCACATAGTTCGCAGATTCGCACAGATAGGGGATGGGGAGCGGTCGAAGAAACGCAAGAGTAATAAGTTCAAACTAAACTCTACGTATGGTTTATGGTGCGGCCGCCTCGGCAGCATAGGTTCAATACGTTCGACAGGCGAAGACGCCTGCACCACAAGGGGGTAACACAAAGCTACCATTCTTGTTAGAGCCACTAGGGCAACTCCCTCGCCCGGACACGCAGCAAATATCGGCACACCGGTGCCGGGCTTCATCCCTCACCGGTGGTAATTCTGCTCCCGTGTCGTTGTTATGGTTCAGGGTTGCCTCGTCTATCGCCGGGTCGCTACAATCGCCGGGTGTGCCCTTGGGGATACCTCACGGAAAGCGAGTGAAACGATGCGGATACGACTGCTGTTGGGATTGACCGGATTGGCGGTACTCGTGGGTTGCGATTCCAGTGCGCCGCCGTCTGCGCCTGCGCCAATCGTGCCGACGGCGCCGGTTGTTCCGACCGCGCCTGCCATGCCCACCGATCCGCAAGCGATGTATGACCGGTGGAAAGCGATCGTGACCAATCCCGCGGAGAACGCGCAGAGCCTGGAAGCGTTTAACCTCGCGGCTGAATTGTCCAAGTCTTCCCCGGAACTGGTCGACAAGATGGTCGATTTGCTGGTTGACCCAACGACCTCGCAGGACAGCCGGTACATGATTATGACCTGCCTCGACGCTGCCTATTCGCCGAATTTGCTGCCCAGAATGCTGACGCTGGTGGAGCCCGGTGTTGACCCGGTCATCCGCACGCTGGTGACCATCAATCTCACCCGTCTAAACGATCCCCAGGCCCAGGAGAAAGTGCGGCAACTGGTCAACGACCCGGAGCGACGCGTCAAGCTTGCCGCGCTGTCCGGCTTGGTCGAAATGGGCGATCAGGATTCTCGTAAAGTCTTGCAGGAATATTACTTTACGGAAGGACTGCCCGCGGAATACCGGGGCCGTATCGTCCACGTGTTGAGCACCATGCCGCAGGCTTCCGAAGCCCCCTTGTACATAGCGGCGCTACAAGATGGTACTGTGGATGAAGCCAGCCGCCTTCTAGCCGTCAGCGCGGTGGGAAGGATGGGCGAAGTTTCAGCGTTACCTGCACTCGAGGCGGTTGCAAATGATGCAGCCTCCCCCGAAGAACTCAAGAAAATCGCGGCCAGCGCCGTTAACGTCATAAAGGAAAAGGCCGGCCAGTCGAGCGCTTCGACTGCACCGGCGACCGAGCCCACACCGGCACCCGAACCTGCCCCAGCGGAGACCCCCACAGCGGCCCCGTGAGCAGTATGCGGGTTGGCAATTGTGGAAAAGCGCGGGTTGTGGTAGAGTCTAGTAGACTATTGACGAAGTTGTGTTGAGGACAACCGCCGTGTTATTCCGACGTTCGTTCAATAGGCGTCAGTTCGAGGATTGTGATCCAACTGCGCCGCCCCGGTACGCCATCTTCAAGAAACAGTTCACTGTTCCGTTCGAGAGGATGACGAAGGGGACTATTTCCGAACGCGGCGGCGACAGGATTCGACAGTTCGGTGTGTACGTCGATGGCGTGGTGCGACTGGTGACCAGCGGGGAGATGGTCGACCGGGAGACTTATGATGCGCTTATCGCGGCGGGGGCCATAGAGCCCGATCCCGATTACGTACCCGAAACTCCCAAAGATGGGCCGAAGGTGCGCATGGTATCCGTCACGGAAGGCGATATGGAGTAAGAGCGGGTGGGTTCAACCATCTCGCTGGCAATGATAGTAAAGGATGAGGAAGACCAACTCGCCGAGTGCCTGGCCAGCGTCACTGACATTGTAAACGAGATCTGCATCGTCGATACCGGTTCCCGGGATTTCACCATCGAAGTAGCCCGTAGCTTCAAAGCAAAGGTTGGGGTCTACCTCTGGTCCGATGATTTCTCCGCTATGCGCAACGAATCCCTTCGGCTTTGCACGATGGATTGGATCCTCGTGCTCGACGCCGACGAGCGTATAGCAAAAGACGATCTGCATAGGCTCAAATCGCTCGCCAAAGGCGCGACGGACTGCTGCTACCGTTTCGTAACGCGTAATTACACCAACAACACCGCCATAGCGGATTTTCAACCCTGCGATCCCGGCGATCCGAACGCCCGCGGGTTCGCGGGCTGGTTTCCCAGCACGAAAGTGCGCCTGTTTCCAAACCGTCGCGGCGCGAAGTTTCAGGGCATGGTCCACGAGCTGGTAAACCAGTCGTTGGAGCAAAAAGGCGTGCGCGTGCTTGAGTCGCCCGTGCCGGTGCATCATTACCCGCTGCTTAAAGGCGCCGAGCGCATACGCGAGAAGCAGGAAAACTACCTGCAACTGGGCAAGGAGAAAGCAGCAGCCAACCCGACTGATCCCCTGGCGTTTGCAGAGTTGGGAAATCAATACGCCGAAATGGGCGATTGGCAGAATGCCGCCACTTCTTACAGCCAATCACTGAAAATCGATGGCAGAAATCCCGGCGTGCTGCGCGACCTCGGCGGCGCGCTGCACATGCTGCAGCGTCCGGAAGAAGCAAAGCGCGCGCTGCAACTGTCGCTCGAGATCGATGCCACCCAGCCCGCGGCCTGGCGCAACATGGGCGTTGTGCTCGCGGAGCAAAAGCAATGGGAGGGCGCGGCAGAATGTTTTCGAAGCGCGCTACGACTGGACCCCGCGTGGCCCGATGGCCATCGGTATCTCAGTGTCGCAATCGAAGGCATGGGCCGCATTGAAGACGCAGTTGTCGAGTCGCGCTTGTCGCTTGAGAAGAATCCGCACGATGTCGAGAGCCTGAAACTTTTCATCCATCAAATGTTGCGCCTCGAACGTCGCGCGGAAGCCCGCGACGTCATCTCGTCGCTGATCGAAGGCAGCGCGCGAAAGCCCGAACTGCACAACGCGCTTGGCGAGCTGTACTTCTACGACAATCTGTACGACGAATCGAAGCGAAACTTTCGCCTCGCCGCGGAAGCGGGCCTGCCCGCCGCGTACAACAACCTGGGTGTGGTCCACTTCAAGCTGCTCGAACTGGAAGATGCGCAGCGCGCATTCGAGCAATGCCTCGCCGCGGATCCGAACCACCGGGGCGCGCAAAGCAACCTTCAGAAGGTCCGCGCCAAGCAGACGCCCGCATAGTCCCGGCTAAAGTTTTCCACCCCCCTGCCGATACATAGCTTCGAGGACGGCGGTCAATCGCCAGCCTCTACCGATGCAAGGACGCAAAGGTAGGCAGTCGTCACGGAGGATTCTCGTCATGGGTCTGCGTATCAACACCAACGTCGCCGCGCTGACGACCAGCCGGATTCTGCGGCGGTCCACAAGCTCCCTTAATGGCAGTCTGGAAAGGCTCGCAAGCGGTCTGCGCATCAATCGTGCATCAGACGACGCTGCGGGTCTCGCGATTTCAGAAGGATTTCGCACCGTAATCCGCGGTAGCCAAGTCGCGCAACGCAATGCGCAGGACGGCATCAGCCTTCTGCAAACAGCGGAAGGCGCGCTCGAAACCACAACCAACATGCTGCAACGTATTCGCGAACTCGCGGTGCAGGCGGCGAACGGCACGCAAAGCGTCGGCAACCGCGCTTCGCTCGATGCGGAAGTGCAGCAGCTTCTTGAACAGATCGACGACATCGCGCAGGACACCGAGTTCAACGGACTTCGCGTGCTCAGTTCCGCGCAGAGCGTCACGCTTCAAGCTGGCGCGCAACCGGGCCAAACCCTCGTCATCACCGTCAACGGCGCAAAGACCAACGACATCGGCGTCAACGGCGTAAACATTTCCACCGTCGCGACGGCCGTCAGCGCGCTCAGCACAATCGACCGCGCGCTTCGCAGCGTCACCAGTCTGCGCAGCACCTTCGGTGCATTCCAGAATCGACTCGAGTTCACGATCTCCACGCTCGCGATTCAGGAAGAAAACTCGACGGCGTCCGACAGCGCGTTGCGCGACGCGGACATCGCGCGGGAAACCATCGCGTTCACGCGCAACCAGATTCTGGTGAGCGCAGGCACCTCGGTGCTCGCACAGTCGAACGTCATCCCGCAGACAGCCCTCCAGCTCCTCGGCGGCGGCTAACGGTAGAACAAAATCCATCGCGCGGGCCGAAGCCTGTCTCTTATA